>NC_015732.1:2400000-2700000 GCF_000219725.1 Gracilinema caldarium DSM 7334
CAGCCTTTATAGCATCGGGTATATGGGGGTCATTTTTAATTTCTACTACCCGTTCGGGATAGGGGGGATAATTCTGATATATCGGAATATGCCGTTCCAGGGCTTCAAGGTACCCGCCTCCGCCTGAGATGGTCAATTGTGAAAAGGGTCTGGTCAGCTTGTCCTGAAAAATGCCCTCCATACCAAAGCTGGCAACCTGAACAACCACCTCATTTTTCATATCAAATTGATGAAGCACGCAGGCCCCTGCACCCTGTCGGTGTGCGGCAAGCTGCACCGCCCGATGCAGTAATTTATCAAGGGGGACTTGGGCATTTATCATCCTGATTATTTCCTGCAGGCTTTCTGCAGAGGCAATTCGAGCTTCCAACTGTTTAAATTGGGCTTGAAAGGTTCGTTTGAGTTCCCTTTGCCCATCTCGAGGTGGTCTCATACTTTGGTACTATACATCAAAAAAACCGGTTTGTCTGTTTTCACCTGGCCACTTGGCCAGTATTCCAGCCCCGCCTTTTGTACAGTATAAATCCCGACCTTTGGCTGATGGTTTAGAACCTTATTTTCTGTACCTTACTCATAACACATAAGGAGTGTGATATGATTGAGATGCATAAAGCAAACGACCTGTATTTAAAACAGGGTCAGGATTGGGTTCGGGAATCCAAACAAGAGAACCAGACCCAAACATCGGCCGATCAGGATCATTCATGGTTCATCCTGCGGATGGTACTGTATTTATTTAACCGTTAAGGGTATGCTTATATTCTATGATCGAAGTACATCACCTGGTAAAGCATTTTACAAAAATTGTTAAAGAAAAGGGTGTTGGGGGCAGTCTGAAAAGTCTTTTTGCCCCCCAAAAAGAACTGGTCCGCGCAGTGGATGATGTCAGTTTTCAAGTTGCTGAGGGGGAAATCCTTGGCTTCATCGGCCCCAATGGGGCAGGAAAATCGACGGTCATCAAAATGCTCACCGGTATTTTAAGTCCCACCGACGGCTGGTGCCGAATCAACGGATACATTCCCCAAAAGGAACGGAAACGCTATGTACGGGAAATTGGTGTTGTTTTCGGCCAGCGAACCCAGCTCTGGTGGGACCTGCCCCTAACCGAAACCTATACAGTACTTAAGGAAATATATGATATTCCTTCCGCAGAATATAAACAGCGGTTGGAGTTTCTAGACCATGTGCTTGAACTGGGCCCCATCTTGTCGAGCCCCGTCAGGACCCTTTCCTTAGGCCAGCGGATGCGGGCCGATATTGCCGCATCCATGCTACACAAACCCCGGGTTCTTTTTCTTGATGAACCGACCATTGGCCTCGATATTGTGGTGAAGGACAGTATTCGCAGGGCTATTCGGGAAATCAATAGGACTGAAAAAACCACCATTATTCTTACCACCCATGACCTTAATGATATAGAACAGCTCTGTCAGCGGATTGTCCTTATCGATAAGGGGAAGCTCGTCTATGACGGCGACCTGGATAGAATCCGGACCAACTTTGGCAAAATTCGGGAAATTACCTTTATGCTCGAAGAAGCGGACCAGGTACAGCGTATTCCCTTTCCTCCCCACGAAGACTTGGATATTAAGCAGGAGGGGGCCAAGATCCGGCTTCGTTTTAATACGGAAGTTTGTTCATTGCCCCAGATGCTGGCCATCATATTGCAGGCGGTACAGGTTAAGGACATTTCAGTCCAGGATGTTGATATTGAAGAAATTCTCCGACGGGTATACCAACGGCAGGTAGCGTTATGAGACTGAAGGCCTATACACCCTTTACCAGTGCGGGGATCCAATCGGCTATTGCCTACAAATGGAATTTCCTTGGGTTCTTTTTCGGGCAAATATTTTTTACCTTTGTTATGTTTTTTCTCTGGCGCTCCGTATTCCGACACACCCCAGGGGGTATCATTGGTGGTTTTACCTTTCTGGACATGACTATTTACATTTTTGTTGCAAATATCACTGGATTTTTAGCGGACACCGATGCGTCCTATGTGGTCGGGGAAGAGATCGTCCAGGGCAGTATATCCATGAGGCTCATTAAGCCGGTAAGCTTTAATCTGAGCATTCTTTTTACCGAACTGGGGCAGAAACTGATTATCATAATCCTGGTCGCCATACCCGTTTTTTTTGGTCTGGAATGGTTCCGATTTTCCCAATCGGGTCAGATTGAGTTTTCCCTTGCAACCTTTGCACTCTATTTGGTGAGTGTCACCTTGAGTTATCTGGTGATGTTCTTTTTCGATGTCTGTTTTGGCTATTTAGCCTTTATTTTTAAAAATCTCTGGGGAATAAACATGCTTAAATTCGGCGTTTTAAATTTTCTTTCCGGCGGCATGGTACCCCTGGGACTGCTTCCTATGGCCATACAGCGGGCCTTAACGGTGCTCCCCTTTGCGTCCATGCGTTACACCCCGGTCATGATTTACACCGGAAAATATCAAGGATTGATGATCCTTTCGGCCCTGGGGACCCAGATTCTTTGGGTGCTCCTCCTCTATGGATTATCCAGCTTGATCTGGAAATTGACTGAACGGCACCTTACCATACAGGGTGGTTAAAATGAAACAAAAAATTCGGCGTTTTTTTCGTCTCTACTGGATATTTACTACGCAGTTTTTTAAGCGGATCCTGGAATATCGGGCAGATTTTCTAACAGGAGCTTTGGCATTTTTTCTCGGCCAGCTTTTTAACCTGATATTCATCTATATTATCTTTAACAACATTCCCCAATTAGAAGGATGGACCGTGGACCAGATAGTTTTTATCTACGGTTTCTCACTGATACCCCGGGGTATTGACCATTTTTACGCGGACAACCTCTGGAAAGTCGCCTATTTTCTGATTCGGCGGGGTGAATTTGATAAATACCTGACCAGACCCATAGACAGCTTGCACCATGTTCTGATGGAAGGCTTCGAAGTAGACGCTCTGGGAGAACTCATTACCGGCATTATACTGGTTATTATTGCATCAAACCGACTGGCCCTGGTGTTCACCCCCCTTAAAGTCGCAGGCTTTATGGTGGCGGTGGTCTTTGGAACCCTCATATATACAGGCTTAAAGATTATTTTTGCTGCTGTTGCGCTGTGGACTAAACAATCGGGAAGCCTCTTGCATATGGTCTACATGACAAGCGACTTTGCAAAATATCCGGTGACCATCTATAACATGCTGGTAAAGACTATCATCACCTATATGATACCCTTTGCGTTTACCGCTTTTTATCCTGCGGCCTGGCTGCTCACCGGAGAGGCACCCCTCTTTTCCCTTGGGGGTACGGTCCTGGCAGGAACAGCCCTGATTATACTGGGGCGCCTGCTCTGGAACCGGGGACTCAGAGCCTATGAAAGTGCAGGCAGTTAAACCGTAAACCTTCCCTATTGTCATAGAAAATTAAAAACCTTATCTTTTAATGAAAATCCGATATCGAAAAACGATACCAGATTTCGATACAACACAAGGAGTACTGTATGGGAAGATTTACCTCTGAACAGACGGGTAAGAAGCTCGCTATCGAAATCATCATTATTTTCGGGATTGTAAGTCTCTTTGGAGACATCATGTACGAAGGAGCCCGGGCAGTAAACGGACCGTATCTTAAAACCTTGGGAGCCAGCGCAGCCCTGGTGGGGCTTATCGCAGGGATAGGAGAATTTTTAGGGTATATTGTCCGCCTGGCCTCTGGCTATTTTGCGGATAAGACCAAGGCCTACTGGTTTTTTGCTATTCTTGGTTATTCACTTCTCGCCTCTGTACCCCTGCTCGCACTAACCGGTGTTTGGCAGGTAGCGGCCCTCTTCATGGTACTGGAACGATTCGGTAAAGCCCTGCGGGCACCAGCAAAGGATACGATCCTTTCTACCGCCACCAAACACGTAGGTACGGGCTTTGGATTTGGGCTTCATGAGGCTATGGATCAACTTGGTGCTCTGTTAGGGCCCCTTGTCTTCACCGCAGTCTTTGCATTTAGCAGAAAGGGAACTGATCTGGCTTCGTACCAAGCTGGATATGCATGGTTGTGGATTCCCTTCATCATCCTTATGCTGAGCCTACTCTATGCGTTTATCAGGGTTCCCAATCCAGAAGCCCTTGAAGCTATTGTTCCTAAAAAAGCAGAAGGTGACGTTTTAAGCAAAACCTTCTGGTTGTATACGGCCTTCAGTTTTATCACCACCCTGGGCTTTGTTGGGTGGCCCATTCTTTCCTATCACTATGCGGCCAAGGGAATACTTTCAGGAGCTGAAATTGCCCTCTTTTATGCCATCGCCATGGGTGTAGACGGACTTATTGCTGTTGCTATTGGCCTTCTGTATGATCATTTTAAGAAACAGAAAGACTCAGAGCATGGTGGGCTCATGACCCTCGCCATAATTCCTGTGGTTTCCCTCCTCATACCCTTGGTAGGTTTTGCCCTACCCTCCAAGGGAGCCGCTGTACTTGCGGCAATCCTGTGGGGTGTAGTCATGGGAACCCACGAAACCATCATGAAAAGCGCCATCGCCGACATTACACCGATTAAAAAACGGGGCACCGGCTACGGAATCTTTAATACGGCCTATGGATTGGCGCTTTTTGTATCGAGCAGTCTGATGGGTCTCCTCTATGACCTAGGAATTATCTATGTTATCGTACTGGCCCTGGTAGCGGAGCTCCTGGCGATCCCGAGTTTCCTCATATTGCGCAAAGAGGCTCTAAGTAAAGCTCCTCATTTAAAATAGCAATCCTGTTTGCTTATAGGCACCTCTAAAAACTCGGTCAGCCTTTTTAGAGGTACCCTATTATAATTCGCTGTGTATTTTTAATAGCTGATCAGTAGCATATACACCTGCAAAACCAGGATTGGCATAGGCTTCTTCTCGAGCTTTTGCAAGAGCCAAATTTCGATCTTTATTTTCTTCTAAAGAATTTAAATAAGACCCTATTTTGAAAAATTCTTCTTCCTTTAAAGGGTGAGCTATGGCCCGAAGGGTGCGGAAGGTCCATGGCTCCAAATCTACATCGGCAGCGTCATAGGGACGTAAATCGAAATTAAAATCCGCATAAACAACTGGTCTACCAAAAAGAAAAAGATAGTCAAAAATAACACCAGAAAAATCTGAAATAAGAATATCAGCACGGGAAAGAACGTATATATTTTCCCTGTCTTCATTCCATTCAACTGATGAATAATGGGCCAACTCCTTTTTCAGCTTATTAATAGTCGGTAGTTCAGATATAAAGCTTTGCGGATGGGGTCGTATAATTACGTGGTATCCAGATTCAGCTAAAGGACGTAATAACTTCATACCAAAACGTCTTAGCATACCATTTTCACCCCAAGAGGGTGCTACTAGAACTGTTTTAGTAGTCGTCTCTAGAGGCGGACTTGCAACAATAGATTTCGCAATTAATGCCAATTCATCTAAATAGGTACAGCCCACAACTTCAAGACGTTTAGGCTTTGTACCCCTTAAGCGTTCAAGGGTTCTTAAGTCTTTAATTTGATATGGACCTGTAAGAAACACTGAATCATAATAATCTAAACCAAAAAGGCGATAAAGGGTAGCATCTGTCACGGCATGAAGGATATGTATATAGTGCTTAACACCAGGGGAACGTTTAAATTGTAATACATCCAAGCCAGGAGTTGTGGTTATGCATATATCGGCCTCAAGAAAATTAAGGGTATGATAGGCTTTATTCCCTTCACCAATAAATCGTACTTGTATATAGTTAGATTGGAATTGTAATCCAGGATCAGCCAGATCGGAAGTAAAGTAGGAACATGTAATACCACGGCGATGGAACTCTTCTACAATTGGTTTAAATACATTCCAATAACGCCCACCTTCAGAATAAAAAACAAAGGTTGGTTTTTCTCCAATAATTGCTTTATTTGTACGAATAGAAAGATTTTTTAATCGTAATAAGCAATTTTTTAAAAAGAAATACAGTGTAACCGCTAAACCAGTTAGAAAAGAAAAAAGCATACTCCCAGTACCTGGATCTATATATCCAAAGACCGGTGAAATGACCAATAAAAACAACACACATAGATAAGTCAGACGTATCATTTCTCTATATTCCCCCAAGAACGAGCACTATAGATATCACCGCCAAGGTAAGCACGGGATGATGTTAAGGTAAAACCAATTGGTCCATGGCGGTTCTGACTACCTGGGGCTTCATATATTCGTAAAGGTTCATGAGTATAACGGTGTAGATTATTACCTGTGAAAGGATTTTTCGAATCAATTGGGTCTATTTTTGATAATATAAAAGGAACTTCTGCAATAGTCATAAACTCATCACTCATTCGTAATGTTCCCCGAGCACCTCGCTCCTTCACTAAAAATAGGGGGTTGTATCGCTCTAGAGAAGGAATTTCAAATAACGTATTATGAAATCGACCTCCGTGATCTGCCACAATAATTATCAAAGAGTTATCATAGACGCCCTCTGCTTTAAGGTACCGAATCCAGTTTCCTAGAGCTCGTATTGAAGCAAGAAATGCATAGGCGTATGCAGCATCTCCCTGAGAACCAAAACGCTCGAGATCAGCTTTTCCATAAAGAACAGGATCCCGTGAAGGCATATAATCTGTGGTAAATGCGCCATATTCATGTGTAGATTCATTCATGAAAATATTTAAAGAAGGAGGACCATTATCTATGGCACATAGATCTTTTAGATAATATAAATTGGGAAAAACTGCCAAAGATCTTTCAAAGCTATTAGATCTTCCATCTCTCCACCAGCCACCATTATAGTAGATCATGTAACGTAAAGCCGGCGGAACAACACGGAACAATGAAAAACGGAATAATATATCATAATCAAAAGTCTCAGTGATCGGTTCAGGTGGATATGCATGTTCCTCTAAAAACCGTTTTGCATAAAGCCCCTTTATATTACGAGCAGTAACATTAGGGATCCCATTAAAAATCGATATATCTGGTACCCATTTAAGACCAGCGAGGCTCGGATCGGTTATAGCAACACGCCACCCCAAATCACTGTACAACCGCGGTAATAAAGTTAATGATTCATTAATCTTGTCTACCAGAGGTTTCTCTGTTCGTTTATTTATATTCCAAGGGGTATAATCGTATCCACCAAAAATCGAAGGCACACCAAGGATCGTACAATCTCCAAAGGAAATAGTCTTAGGATACCAAACAAAGCCCTCAAATTCAGAGATGGTATCTGGTAATAATGCAAGTGCATGATTAAAAGCAACTCCTATCGCCCGATCGAGGAAAATGATAAAGGTATTATTTTTATCACGAGCAATATGGAATATAGTCTCCTGATTCGTTTTTATCGATGATGTTGTTTGGGAAACCTCATGTAAATCTTGATTCATCGCAAATAATTCAACTGAAGTACTGAGCAAAACTGCTATTGAGGCTGCACCCAAAAAAATCTTAAAGAAACGGAGTTTTTTATAATTTAACAGAAAAATGCATAAGACGATTGTGATAACAACAGCAAGAATGGTAACCCAAAGTGGAAAGTTTGTTTTAAGCAAATGAGGATTATCAAATACAAAACCCCTTGTCATAGTTCCATAATTACCACTCAATATAAAGAACGAAATTAAAGCTAAAATGGCAGAAAAAGCGGAAAGGACCGAAAGAACTCGTTTATGTCTTGAATCTGAAAAAGACCATATAAAACCAGGTAAAAGGATACATGCAGAAAAGCCTTGTAAAGCAGTCCTCAGTATAAACGACCAGGGGTTCTCAAACTCAGTAGGTGAGGAAGCTATTGTTTGAGCAGGAATAAAAAGACCTATTAAAACAAAAAGGATAAGCCAAGATCCATAGTAAAGGCCCCGATCTAGTGGTACATTTTGAATTGATCGATCGATGAAATCCATAATTCGAGACCATAAAAGAGGTATAAACGGTACTGCAAGAAAAAATGCTACAAGAGTATAACGATAGTAAGGCTTGAGTGAAGCTAATCCTACAAGTAAGCCTATAGCCACAATAAGTGAGAATAACGTGATCGTCCAGTATAAAGCCAAAATAGGTTTTTTAAGATACCTATTTGCTAAATTCTTACCCAGCGAGAAAAGGTTATTTAACGTCCAATACAATACCAGTCCTGATGGGGAATTATAGAGCAGAACTAGAAATATTCCTGCCATAACAATAAGTTGCATTCGTTCCCGAAGTGGCGCCCCTCGAGTATAGACCAGTGATGACAATATATTAATTATTGTCATAATAATTGGCAACAAATTAAAACCCAATAGACCATCAGGTTCACCTAAATTAGCTAAAAATAAAAACGAATATCCTTGCAAAGACTTTGTATGACTAAGAAATTCATAGGCACCGATAAAGAAAGGTATCTGTAATAAAAGTCCTGTACTAGCCTTAAGTGCATTAAAAGGTGAATAACCCATCTGACGATAATAAGTGTTCACCATCATCTGACGTTCATCACCTTTGAACACGGCTTTGATATCCGCAAGTTTCTTTTTCATCCGATCACGTATCTGACGATCTTCCTGTTGCCACCGATCTGCCACTTTATATATGGGAAGTAATATCGTATTGATTATCAAACTAATAAATACTATTGAGATACCTGGTTTATAATCAAAAACAACCTGAAAAACAACAAAAAGAATTTCCACAATAGCTCGTATAGGCCAAATCACCAGTGTATGTAACATCATCCAAATACTCATCGACAGTCCTTTTTCACATTAAGATAACTAAATATCTATATATAATAGATATTTTACTACATGTTTTCGTAAATTAAATTCTTTCTTTTTACATACCCTTTAAATACAAATCGAATTGATCATAATCATAAAATGTTAACAGAAACAACAGGTCTATAGGGATTTAAATATCCCTTTTCATTAGTAAACATACACAGATTTAAAATATATCTAATACAAATTTGCCAATATGATAAGATTAACCAAGAAACTACTTTAATTATGATAATATACTGGCTTGCATATCTAGATCCAATTCTAAGTGCTCAAAACTAAAGCCTTCCTTGAACAATTGCAGACAGGCATTGACCACATCGGGGTCATATAAAGTACCTGCATACTCCTTTATTTCAAACAGGGCCTGCTCAATTCCTCGGGACGGCCGGTATGGACGATGGGAAGAGATGGCATCCACCACATCGGCCACGCAGATGATGCGTCCTTCTAAACTGATTGCATCGGCTTTAAGACCCGCGGGATATCCAGAGCCATCAAATTTTTCATGATGCTCAAGCACATATTGGGCAATTGGATAGGAAAATTGAATATTCCTGAGAATGTTGTAAGATTCTACCGGATGCTGACGGATGAGACTCATTTCAATTTCTGAAAGTTTTCCCGGTTTTGCGAGCAGTTCGGTAGGAACTGCAATTTTCCCCACATCATGGAGCAGAGCAGCGATTTTAACAGCTGTTATTCGGTCTTCCCGAAGACCTAATTTCCTTCCAATCTCACTGGCTAACAAGGATACCCGCTGCTGATGACCTGCCGTATAGGGATCCCGTATTTCTACCGATCTGACCAATGACAGAATAATACCATCGGTTAAGAGTTGCAGCTGGTTATTTTTTTGGCGCAGTTCGTCCTCATTAAGCTTCCGCTCTATGGCCATAGCTATTTGAGAAGAAACAAAGTTCAGAATTTTCCGGTCCTCTTCTCCATACTCCTTATCATGCTGATAATGATGGGTAACCAGGGCTCCAATCGTAAGACCTTCACCATTCATAAGGGGCACCCCAAGCCATTGCAGCGGCAAACAGTCAGGACGGGGTAAATCTTTACTATCCAATATTTTCTGCAATTCAGTATGGTTCAGAAGGATAGCTTTTCCTTTTTGTAAAAGATAATCCACTAGACCAGTATGAAAAGCCCGTTCTATGGCTTCATCAGCTGTGGTTGTTGTATCTGAAACCTGATAATAGGGACACTCAAGGTATCCTGTAGAAGTATCCCGCAACATAATGATTAAATTGTCGATAGAAACGAGTTTGCTTAAGATTCTGTGCACAATGGAAAATAAACTGGCAACATCTTTAGCAAAATATGCGGCTTCAGAAATACTGTACAGGGCCCGCTGTAACTGTTCTCCCCGTTTCCGCTCTGTTATATCGTATGAGAAGATTGCAATCTCTTCAACCTGCCCTGCATCATTAAAGATAGGGTACCCCGAGTTATAATACACCCGTCCATTCTGTTCAAATTCAATGCGACGAGGTTTACCCTGCACACATATTTCATCAATAAAAAAGTGTTGTTCTTCCCGAATTATTGGGTCTGAAAAATCGGTGTAATGATGACCAATCAGATGTTCTAGTTTATCTTGGTATCTTTCAGAGAGGGCACGGTTGCCCGATTTAATGGTGCCCTGCCGATCTAAAAGCAATACCGCATCGTCAGCGGCATTTAAAAGGGCATCCAGTTTTCGCTGTTTTTCTCTCAATTGTTCACTGGCGGCAACTAGCGAAGAAACATCTCGGATTGCCACAACAAAACCATTAATAGCTTGTTGAGAATCCTTAAGTCGGGAAATATTCACCAATACGGGAAGTATTTTGCCTTCTTGGGCAATCAACCTGGCTTCCAGATTCCGTATCCGGCCTTCCTGTTTACAACGAACTAGTAAGTGGGCAGTGTTATGTTCATCAATATCTTGAAAGAGACATGATACCTGCTTACCTATAATTTCTTTTGCTGGCCCTACCACATCAATATAGCCCTTGTTTACCCGTTCCACCATTCCCTGTTCATTTAATATGATTACCGGATCGAGCATTCCTTCGATGGTCTGAATAGCCATTTCTGCGGCTGCTGCGGTTACCAGAGTCTCAGAACGCCGTTGCTCCTGCTTTATTTCTTCGGTAAAATCGACAACGACCGCTACGATGCAGGGTTCTCCGGTTTCTTCCAGTTTTTGCAAGTGGTGTTGTAATTTAACCCAGATAAAGGTGCCATCAGCAGAAACGAGCCTAATATTGGCTTGCTGGTTTGTACCTTTCTTAAGCAGTTCACTATCAAGATGCAGCAATGTATCAGCTATAGAACGAGGAAAGAGGTCATAATCGTTTTTACCAATGATATCATCTTTGGTGCGTTTGAGAAGGTTAAGAAACACCTGGTTACAGCCGATATATGTACCTTCACGGCTTTTTACATATGCGGGCGCTGGAATGAAGTCTACCATCATGATGCATTGTTGCTAGTGTATCAGACAAGAGATGAAAAGTCGAGCTTTTTTTTATTATCTCCATAATATCAAATAAAAAACAAGCGAAATATTCGCTGGAAAGGATTGACAATATCTAGCAAAAACCGCATTGTTTGCATGTATTTTCATTCGACCGAAGCGAATCCGGGGTTCCGCGGGCAAATCGGTTTTGTAGACTCAAGTAAGGGTCAGAGGAGGTTGAAGGACCATAATTGAAAGGGAGCGATGTCAATATTGAAGGGGTTTCCAAGTCCTTTGGTGACTTTAAAGCCCTCAAAGACGTAAGTCTTACTATAAAAAAAGGAGAGTTCTTTTCTCTCCTGGGTCCATCGGGTTGCGGAAAGACAACCCTGTTGCGGATTATCGCGGGGTTCGAAACCCCCGATACAGGTTTGGTAACCTTTGACGGAGTCGATGTACTCCCGCTTCCACCGAATATGCGGCACGCGAACACGGTTTTCCAGAATTATGCCCTGTTCCCTCATCTTTCCATATTCGAAAATGTAGCCTTCCCATTGCGGATAAAGAAGGTCCCAAACAGGGAAATTAAATATAAAGTCATGGATTACTTGAAGCTTGTAGAGCTGGAAAACCATGCCCATAAAAAACCTAGCCAGCTTTCAGGTGGTCAAAAACAGCGGGTTGCTATAGCAAGAGCACTGATCAATGAGCCTTCGGTACTGCTGCTTGATGAGCCTCTTTCAGCCCTGGATGCAAAGCTTCGGCAGCATATGCTTATCGAGCTGGATAAAATTCACGATAAAATCGGTATAACCTTTATCTATGTTACCCACGATCAGCAGGAAGCCTTGTCTGTATCGGATCGTCTAGCGGTTATGTGTCAGGGTGATGTTCTGCAGGTTGGAACACCCCACGAAATTTATGAAAGCCCTGCCACAGACTTCGTGGCCCGATTCATCGGCGAAACAAACCTCTTCGATGGCACCGTAGTTTCTGTAGAACCGGTAGAACATCCAAAGGCCGCCCCAAACGAAACCATGGTTACCCTGGATATTCCCGAACTGGGACGCATTAAGGTTACCACCGTCGATACGGTAGCCCCGGGGATGAAGGTGAGTTTTACCATCCGGCCAGAAAAAATTGCCATTTCGACAGAAAAGCCAAGTCTGAAGCGGAATGATATCAATCTTTTTGAAGGCATTGTGGACGAACCTATTTATTCAGGCTTCCAGACCAAATTTTATGTCCGCATTTCCGAACATGCCGTTCTTAAGGTAATGAAGCAGCATTCTAATTATTCCGATGAAGGGCCTGATATCATCTGGAAAGATTCGGTGTATATTTCCTGGAGTGCCGATGATGGCTACATAGTCGAGGTAAAACAATCGTGAAACCGGCCCTTTCCAAACGGAATTATGGCCCCCTGTATGCAGGGCCAATAGCGCTCTGGTTTACCCTCTTTTTTGCAGCTCCGCTTATCATCATTGTTGCTTACAGCTTTATGAAAAAGGGGCTGTATGGTGGTGTAGAATATGAGTTTTCCCTCGCTGCCTATCATGCTCTGGCAAATCCGAATTTTGTTACCATTACCATTCGGACCTTGTTAACCTCCATTGTGGCAACCATACTCACCATCCTGATCGCTTTGCCGTGCGGCTATTTCATGGCAAAAAGCAAAAACCAGACAATTTTGCTTCTTTTGGTTATTATTCCCTTTTGGACCAATTTTCTTATCCGAGTCTACGCATGGATTGCCATTTTGGGGAATAATGGGTTTCTGAATGAATTACTGCAGCGTATAGGCTTGGTAAAAGACTATATACAATTCCTCTATAACCAGGAAGCGGTAATTCTGGTTCTTGTATATATGTATCTGCCCTATGCCATACTGCCCCTCTTTTCTACAATTGATAAATTCGATTTTTCTCTGCTCGAGGCAGCCCGGGACCTGGGAGCAACCAAGTTCCAGTCCATGACTAAGGTGTTGCTTCCGAACATCCGCAGTGGTCTCTTTACAGCTGTTCTATTTACCTTTATCCCCATTTTCGGGGCCTATGCGGTACCTCTCCTTATAGGTGGTAAAGATTCCTATATGCTGGGGAATGTAATTGCAGACCAATTAACCAAAACCAGGAACTGGCCTCTAGCTTCATCAATTTCAATGGTCATAACCGTCGTTACCACCGCGGGAGTCATGATCATGATGGCCTTACAAAAACGAGAAGCCCAGCGGCAAAAAGAGAACGAACTATCAGGCAGTATTACTACCATGGAGGAAATAGATTCAGCTGCAGGGATTCCTGCAGGAACTGGAACTGCTACAGGAGGTGCAAAATGAGCGGTATTATTGCTTTCCGAAAAGGAACGCCTACTGGAGAAGCATCTCGACATGCACGCCGGGCTTACCGTAAACAGTTTTCGTTTTCCCAAACCATGTTTATAGCCACCATTGGGTTCCTCTTTCTTCCGCTCTTTGTACTTATCCTGTACTCCTTTAATGCCTCCAAGGGTATGGGATGGACCGGTTTTTCCCTGGTCTGGTACGAAAAGCTCTTCTTTAATTCCCAGGATCTCTGGAGGGCCTTTGGTAACAGTGCCATCATAGCCTTTGCATCTGCAGCGACAGCAACGGTTATCGGGACCCTCGGTGCTATTGGGGTAAACTGGTATGAATTTAAATTAAAAAAATACATCCAGGGTATCACCTTCCTTCCGATGATCCTGCCGGAAATTATTATCGGCGTGTCCCTTCTGGTATTCTTTGCCGGTGTGGGACTTAAACTGGGGCTTTTTACCATCTATATCGCCCATACCACCTTTAACCTGCCCTTTGTATACCTGATGGTCATGGCCCGACTCGATGAATTTGACTACTCAATAATCGAAGCAGCCCATGACCTGGGGGCAAATGAACGGCAGACCCTGCTTAAGGTCATTGTCCCCATGAGTATGCCTGGTATCGTATCGGGCTTCCTCACCGCTATCACCCTTTCGCTGGAAGACTTTGTTATCACCTTCTTTGTGTCTGGCCCCGGATCGACGACCCTGCCCCTCTATGTCTATTCAGCAATTCGTTTTGGTGTATCCCCGGTTATTAATGCCCTTTCGGTAATCATGATTCTAGGAACAATGGTATTGGCCTTCTCACTGCGAAATTTCTTAAAATATATAGCTGCAAAATAGAGGGCACCTTACATAACGCTGTTAGTTATGAGAGGTGCTCAGTTGGTTACCATGCTCTGCCATTACAGGTAGAGCAGGGACTTCTGACAGGGGCGCCCTTCCTGGTACCCTGATACCGGGAGTATGGGTGACCGTGTATCCGGTGAGCACCTAAGGCCGGAATCCAGATATCCCGAAGCTGGAGCGGATGGCTGGATTCGGAGTTTCCAGCGAAAATTCTATTTTTACAGGAGAGCAGTAACATGAAGAAATTTCACTGGTCTGTACTGGCGGCAGCCCTGATCTCTGGGCTTGTGGTATCAGGGTGCTCAAAATCCGAGAGCACCAAAGCAAGCGATGGGGGAAGCAAGAAACTCTACATTTATAATTGGACCTACTATACCCCCGATTCGGTCATTGAAAAATTCGAAAAAGAATTCAATGTAAAAGTGGTGTATGACTCTTTCGCATCAAACGAGGAAATGTTCGCCAAGCTTAAGGCCGGCGGCACCGGATATGACATCGTATTCCCATCAGGGGACTATGTTTCCATCATGAAGAAGGAGGGGATGCTCGCCAAGGTTGATAAAAGCAAACTTCAGAACCTGAGCAATATCGACCCGCTTGTCTTAAAAAAGGCGACCTATGACCCCGAGATGGACTACAGCGTTCCCTACTATTTCGGTGCCGCCGGCATTGCCGTAAATACCGCTAAGGTGCCTAACTTTGAAAAGAGCTGGTCTATTTTCAGCCGCAAGGATCTGAAGGGTAAAATGACCATGCTCGACGATATGCGGGAAGTTATGGGTGATGCCCTGGCGTATATGGGCTATTCGGTAAACACAAAAGATCCAGAACAGATTAAGAAGGCCCGGGATCTAATCAACAATGAGTGGAAACCCAATCTGGTCAAGTTTGATGCCGAAGCCTTTGGTAAGGGCTTTGCTGCCGGTGAATTCTGGGTTGTCCAAGGCTATGCTGAAGTGGTGTATGCGGAAATTCAGGAAGACCAGAAAAAGGATGTTGCCTTCTTCATTCCGAAAGAAGGTGGTCCAGCCTATATCGACAGTATGTGTATCCTCAAGGATTCCAAAAACTACGACCTGGCCCTTAAGTTTATAGACTTTATCCATCGGCCTGAAATCTATGCTGAATTTTGCGATACCTTCGGTTTCCCTGCTACCGCAAACATTCCCGCCCGTTCCCTGCAGAAGGTTACTCCCTATTACAAGGCTGAGGATCTAACCAATGTAGAACTGAAAGATGACTTGGGTGATACACTGGAGCTCTATAATCAGGCATGGCAAGATATTCGTGTAGGTGAATAGTTATGATATACTGTCATCATTATGATTTCCTACATTGCACCGAAAAATATTGATGACCGTATAGTACATCGTACAATTCAGCTGCTGTCGGATGGAGGCCTTATCGCCATTCCAACCGATACCAGCTGGACCATAGCCTGTGCCCTTTCATCAAAAAAAGGAATTAAAACATTACGCCGCCTTTCAGGTGAACGGGATGAGCGGCATTTTACGTTGCTATGCAACAGTATTTCTCAGATTGGCGACTATTGTTCTCTTAGTAACAGCCAATTTCGTCTTATTAAACGGCTGACCCCTGGCCCTTATGTGTTTGTTCTTAAAACACTCCTCGGAACAGAAAAGGCCCTAGATATCCGGAGAAAAGAAATTGGCATAAGAATTCCCGCCCATCCTGTTCCTGCACGGGTGATTCAAGAACTTGGAGAGCCCATGTACTCTATTACCGCGAAGCGGTCTATGCAGGGAATAGCATCAGAGGGCATCTGGCAACGGGGAGACAAACAACTTCCAGTGGCAGTAACTGAACAGGAAACAGGGTCTCCTGCCCTGCCACCTATCCCTGAGGAAGATCTTTTTGAAGGCGGCTGGGAGCTTGAAGATATCCCCGGCCTCGATTTGATTCTGGATACAGGGGAGGAACTTCCACGACTGTATTCTACGGTGCTCGACTTTACCAGTGACGATATTGTTCTCCTGCGATCAGGAGCTGGTCTCTGGCCGATTTAATAGAATAGGGTAGCAAAGATCTTAGCCCCTCCGAAATAGCCGATTCGAGATTCGATTACTATATTGTATTTTGTTGTCATGCTTGACTAAAAAAGATAAAATGGATATCCTATACTTGTTGAAAGGGGAGTAGTTACTCTCGCGGCAACCAACAACCGGCAGCGTGTGGGGTTCGAGAGGGATCCTTCGACCTGTCTGGTTCCGCGGCTCCGGTTTTTCTGGAGAAACAAGACCTTTCGCGTTGTATCCTTATTCTTAAAGGGAACAAGGGTCTACGCGAAAGGTCTTTTTTTTGGCCACACCTATTGCTACACAAGGGGTCTTAGACTACCTGTATGGTTATATAATAACCGCACAAATGGGATAAACAAAAAACCGAATAGGGCTTTGCAATTATAAAAGGAGAATACATCGATGCAATGGATTGTTCTGGCACTTACTGTACTCATGTATGCACTCATCATCCTGTTTCCGAATATTAAAGCCTATATAACATTGGGAACAGCGATTATCATGATGCTTCTGAGAGTGGTCGGATTTCAGGAAGCTATTATAACAATGGTGAACTGGAATATTCTCATGATTTTCGTAGGAAGCCTTGTCATTGCAGAGCTCTTTATCTATTCCCGAATGCCCGCCCGCATCGCCGATGAAATTATTGATCGATCTCCCAATGTAGGTATTGCCATAGTAGCCATTCTCATGATGACCGGTATTATTTCTGCCTTTGTGGAAAACGTAGCAACAGTCCTGGTTATGGCACCAATAGCCTTAGCATTGAGCAAAAAGTTAAAAATGGATCCCACCTATTTTATGGTTGGTTTAGCTGTGATGGCTAACCTGCAGGGGACCGCGACCCTTGTAGGGGACCCGCCTTCGATGATCTTCGCTGACTTTGCCAAATACGGATTCAACGACTTCTTTGTATACCAGGGGAAACCCTCTATTTTCTTTGCTGTCCAGATTGGTATGCTGGCAGGGGCTCTTTTCTTTTACGGGTACTTTAAAAAAGCAGGCACAGGCAAGGTAGACATTGAACGGGAAGAGATTAAGTCCTATTTTCCCACCATACTGCTTATTCTCATGATCACCGGCCTTGCCCTCGCTTCATGGTTGCATTCCGGGGTATCCCTGACCGCAGGTCTTATCGTTGTTGCTTTAGCCCTTATAGGCATTATCTGGTATCGCTTAGTCCGTCATGAAAGCAGGGAAGTAACCTTACAAATGGTAAAGGAACTCGATTGGGACACGGTTCTCTTCCTCATCGGTATATTTATTGTAGTTGGTGCTGTTACTAAAGCAGGACTCCTGGAAGCTTTCGCAGGTTTTTTACAGGGATACATTGGTTCAAACATTCTTCTTGGGTTCATCGTAATTATTGCAGTTTCAATATTGATTTCTGGCTTTGTTGATAATGTTCCCTATATTGTGGTCATGCTTCCCGTTTCAAAAGCCCTGGCTTCCGGCCTCTCATTAAAACCTGAACTCTATATGTTTGCTCTTTTAATTGGTTCTTGTATGGGAGGGAATCTGACACCCTTTGGGGCTTCTGCCAACGTGGTTTCTGTCGGCATTCTTAAGAAACAGGGTTATCCTATGTACTTCAAAGACTGGCTTAAAATCGGGCTTCCCTATACTCTTCTCACTACAGGTGTGGCCAGTCTATTTATTTGGTTTGTCTGGAAATAAAAAGTGTCGTACAATAGGAGGCAATGAACGATTATCTTTATACTTTTGTAATTGTTGATGATGAATCAGAAATCAGAGAGGGTATCAGAGATACCATTCCCTGGGAAAAACTTGGCTTTGCTTTCAAGGGAGCATTCTCAAATGGCAAAGAAGCCCTTGAGTATATTGAACTCAACCCGCCAGATGTCCTCATAACAGATATCAATATGCCCTTTATGGATGGGCTTGTTTTAAGTGAGCTTGTTCTTCAACGCTCACCTGGAACTAAGGTTCTTATTATTTCTGGGTATGATGATTTTGAATATGCCCGAAAAGCATTACAACTTCAGGTTCATGATTATATTGTAAAACCAATTACACCTAGTGAATTTAAAGACATCCTCCGCAGACTCAAAGAAATGCTCGATATGGAACGGGCAGAAGAACAGGATATTAAACGATTAAAACTACAACTTGCTGAAAATTTGCCTTTAATTAAAGAACGATTTTTAAACCAATTAATAACAGGAATAATTTCTGATGACGAATTATTTGAACGATGTAAGTATCTTGGACTCTCAATCGAATCGCATACTGAAGCATTTCATTCGATTGTTCTAGATTTTATACGACATCATGGCGGAGAAGCGTTTGATATTGATGTACTTCGAGTAAAAAATGTAATCAGACATCATCTAGAAAACTGTATAAACCAAAGTATCATTACTGGTTGGGAAATTTTCAGTGATGATAAAAACAGGCTTGTGCTTCTTATTTGGGGAATAGGAAAATTACTTTTATATCAAGAAGATCTAAAGCTGGCGGAACAGATATATAGTCAACTATTGACACTTCAATTACCTCCTTTCGGCATCGCTGTTGGTGAAGTCGTAACAGATCTTCATGTTCTTCCGAAAGCTTTTCAGGATACTGTACAGGCATTACAAATTGGACAGCTTCATGGGAAACAGGGGATTATCACTTATAAAGAATTAGGAAGAACTGAAAATGTTTATAAAAACATTAATCCAGATTGGCCTCATCAAATCGGAAATGCAATAAAAACAGCTAACATGGCTAAGGTATATGAAGCCATAGATGGTATGATTGTATATTTAAAAAATAATAATTTTTCTTTGGAGCAATATCAAGTTTTAATTGAACGGCTTGCAGCTGTAATGGTTATTACCTTTAATGAATTGGATATAAACGAACAAGAACTGTTTATTAAGGGATCTAATCCTTTTCTTGAACTAAGTCGAATAAAGACCTTAGATGAATTACGGTCATGTTGCAGTGCAGTAGCAGAAAGTTGTATTGCTATTATCCGTTCACGACAAAAAAACTTTGCTGAGCTAAAAGTCATGGAAGCTTTAGCATATATACAACAAAATTATTCAAATGCCGAACTATCCATTCAAAATTTATGTAAAGATCTCTATATCAGCACAAGCTATTTTAGCGCAATTATTAAAAATTATACAGGAAAAACCTTCCTTGAATTGCTCACAGAAACTAGAATCAATAAAGCTAAAGAGCTGTTAAGAACTACATACTTGAAAACATCCGAGATTGCTGAAATGGTTGGCTATCAGGATGCTCATTATTTTAGTATATCCTTTAAGAAAATTACCGGAAAAAGTCCAAGTGAATTTCGGAGTGAATATGAATAAACGTTTTCATAGTATACAGGTAACAATGGCAATTGCTTTTTCCCTCGTTTCTGTTTCTATTATCGTTGCTGCAATACTAATTTCTTTTTCTGTTACAGAAGAAACAGCCCGCCTTTCTTCCCAACAATATACGAAGCAACTAATCCGACAAATTTCAAATAATATTTCTGCATACATTGATTATATGATTGGAATTTCTACCTTTGTACAATCAGATAAAGATATCCAAGAATATTTATTAGCTTCACATTTAGAAAATAAAATCAAGGCAGCACAAAGAGCTCAAGAAGTACTAAAAACATTTATCCGAAGTCGTAAAGACATCTCTCTAGTCGCAATTTTTAATTTCTACGGTGATTCACTTTTCCATGATCCCACCTTCATTCAAAATCCATTTAGACCACCTTCCATGCAATCATGGTTTACAGCTGCGATACAAGCTCAAGGGAATAGTATTATTTCATCTAGCCATGTACAAAATATAATCTTAAATCGATACCGCTGGGTTATTTCTCTTTCTCGGCTTATTTATAAAACCAGTACAAACGAAAAAATAGGAGTGCTGCTTGTTGATTTAAATTATGATGTGATCAATCAAATTTGCAGTTCTATACAGCTTGGCAAACGCGGATATGTATTTATTATCGATAAAAATGGTGAGATTGTATATCATCCACAACAGCAATTAATCTATGGAAATTTAAAAAAAGAAAATATCAATCAAATTATTCATAGTTCACAAAATTATATCGCTGCTGATAATGTAGAAGATGATAAATTTTACAGTATTGAGACCATGCCTGTAATAGGTTGGAAGGTAGTTGGGGTCAATTATCGTAATGAGCTGGTTGAAAACCGTGACAAAATTCGTCAAACCTATTTCTTCTGGGGATTAACTTTTTTTTCAATCTCAATTGTACTATCCTTATTCATAGCACAACAGATTTCGAGACCTATACGTCAGTTACGAAATTCAATGCGTCAGGTTGAGCTAGGCAATTTTAGCGTACGGGCAGATATTCAAAGCACAAATGAAATCGGCGAGTTGGGACGAGATTTTAATATTATGGTAGCTGAAATTTCGAAACTGCTACAGAGTATTACAGAACAACAGGAATTAAAACGTAAAAGTGAACTCAAAGCACTTCAAATGCAAATTAATCCCCACTTTCTTTATAATACGCTCGATTCAATTATTTGGATGGCCGAAGGGGGCAAACAACAGGAAGTAATTGCTATGAGTTCTGCTCTAGCTCGGCTCTTCAGACTTAGCATCAGTAAGGGTAAAGAAATAATTGATATCGGTTCTGAGGTTGAACACGTTCGTAATTATCTTACCATTCAAAAAATACGTTATAAAGATAAATTAGACTATCGAATCGAAATCCCAGAGGATCTTAAACCATACAAAACTGTTAAAATAATTCTACAACCCTTGGTTGAAAATGCGATATATCATGGGATAAAAAACAAGGAAGGTACTGGTCTTATTATTATTGGAGGAAGAAAAACACAAACAGGGATTGAACTTTATGTTGAAGATGATGGAGTCGGTATGAATGAAGAAACAATGCGACTATTGCAGGAACGTATTAAGGGAAATAAAGAGGTTTTACCCTCGGATTCTAGTTTATTACATAGCGGCCTCGGCGTCCATAATGTTGATGAACGGATCAAACTCTATTTCGGACCTGATTATGGTCTTGTATATGAAAGTATAGAGGATATGGGGACAACAGTCCGAATACATTTGCCAGCAATAGAAGGAGCATTAGAGGAATGAAACATATAACCACCTATTTAGCTCCAACAATATTACTACTCATTTTATTACTTGGTAGCATGATCATTCTATTCTTTACTGGGAATCCTTCTCCACAAAACCAATTAATTATTCCAGTTGTTTTAAAAACCATAGACACCAATATGGAATTTTGGCAGGTTGTTAAAAATGGAATGCAGGTCGCAGCTGCAGAAAATGGAGTTAGCCTAGAAATTACTGGGCCATGGCTCGAAAGTGATATTGAAGGGCAAATCGAGATAACAAAGAACATTATAAGCGGGCATCCTCGAGTACTGATTCTTTCTGCAACAGATTTAAATAAACTTGTACCTCTTGTACAACAAGCTAAAGATCTTGACATACCTGTTGTTACCCTAGACTCAGGAGTAAATAGCGATATACCAGTGACCTTTGTAGCAACCAATAATATAGAAGCTGCTCAAAAATTGACACAATATGCTATTAGTCAGATCTCACCAGGAAAACCTGTTGCAATTATTAATCATGTGCCTGGTGCAACAACAGCAATTGAACGAGAACAGGGTGTTCGTAAAATTTTAGAAGCAGAGGGTAAAAATCCTATTCTTGGTACATGGTTTACCAATAATTTTCAGGAAAAGGCTTATTCAATTACGATGGATTTAATTAATACCCATCCTGATATCACAGCAATATTGGCTATGAATGAAGTATCTGTAATCGGAGCAGCTCAGGCGATTGAAGAAACAGGAATGACAGGGAAAGTTAAGCTATTTGGATTTGATAATTCTTTACAAGAAGTTAAATATTTAGAACGTGGTGTTGTGCAGGCTACGGTCATTCAAAAACCCTTTAATATGGGTTATCTTGCAGTAAAAGCAGCAATCGATGCAGTACATAAAAAGAAGCTGCCTAAATTTATAGATACCGGCTCAGTTCTTATAATACCTGATAATATGTATTTACCAGAAAACCAAAAGTTATTATTCCCTTTTATTGAGTAGAATTTTAACCATAGACCATAGAATATTGAATGTACGAATCAGTATCCTCGGTTCATGATGTTATTGAGGTGCATTGTAATGAATACAGTTCTGGTTCGTATGGAAGGAATTGAAAAAAGTTTCCCCGGTGTTCATGCTCTTTCAAATTGTCAATTTGAATTACATAGTGGCGAAATCCACGCACTGGTAGGTGAAAACGGTGCAGGAAAATCGACCCTGATGAAAATACTTTCTGGGGTATATAAAAAAGATAATGGAACTATTTATATACAGGGGCAGCAGGTAGAGTTTCATAATACAAAACAAGCTCAAACTCATGGTATTAGTATTATTCATCAAGAATTAAATTTAATGAAACATCTCACTGCAGCGCAAAACATCTTTATCGGGCGTGAACATTCTCAAAAAATTCCTTTTCTTGTCGATGAAAAGACTATTAATGAAAAAACTAAACAACTCTTTGAAATGATTCATTTAGATCTAGATCCTCGGGTTAAAATTGCAGAGCTTACTGTCGCAAAACAGCAGATGGTCGAAATTGCGAAAGCCCTTTCATACAACATGAATGTTTTAATTATGGATGAACCTACCTCTGCATTAAGTGATTCCGAAATTGAGGATTTGTTCAAGGTTATCCGTCATTTAAAAGAACAAGGTAAGGGGATCGTCTATATTACTCACCGTATGGAAGAAATTAAACAAATCTGTGACCGGGTAACGGTGATGAGGGACGGCCATTATATTGCAACAACCCCAATTAAAGATATTACAATTGAACAAATAATATCTCAAATGGTTGGACGTGAAGTATACGAAACGGTCCATTCTCATGGAGATACAACTCAAAATGAAGTTGTTCTTGAAGTTAAGAAACTAAACCAGGGCAATAAGGTCCAGGATGTTTCTTTTAAATTACATAAAGGAGAGATATTAGGCTTTGCGGGTCTGCTTGGAGCAGGCAGAACTGAAACAGCCCGCGCTATATTTGGAGCCGATCCAAAGGATTCAGGCGAAATTTATATCAAAGGTAAAAAGGTTGATATCCGTCATCCTAAGGATGCGGTAAAACATGGACTTGGTTATTTATCGGAAGACAGAAAACAGTATGGACTCGCGCTTAATCTAAGTGTTGAAACTAATACCGTCATGGCTTCTCTAGAAAAGTTTATCACTCCAATTGGTACCGTAGATACAAAAAAAACAAAAAACATTGCACAACAGTTTGTGGAACGGCTAAAAACAAAAACCCCAAGCATATACCAAATTACCAAAAATCTGTCAGGTGGAAATCAACAAAAGGTTGTAATTAGTAAATGGCTTGCACGAGACTGTGACATTCTCATCTTTGATGAACCAACCAGAGGTATCGATGTAGGCGCGAAAAGTGAAATATACAAACTTCTTAATGAACTTGCTGATGAAGGAAAATCAATCATCATGATTTCATCTGAATTACCAGAAATACTCAGAATGAGCCATCGGGTACTAGTAATGTGTGAGGGTAAGGTTACAGGAATACTACCTGCAGCAGAATGTACCCAGGAAAAAATTATGTATTACGCAACCATGCGGAACTAACGGAAACTACGGAGGAACAACATCATGTCCACTAAAGAACTAACGAAAAAAAGACTTAATTCTAAAACAACTCAGACACTACTAGCTTTTGCCAGCCTGATATTACTTATGCTCATTTTTAGTTTTGCTTCACCATATTTTTTTGAATTCAATAATCTTATTGGCATACTCTTAGCAACATCGGTTAATGGCATTCTTGCAGTAGGAATCACGTTCATCATTATTACCGGCGGTATTGATCTTTCAATTGGAACAGTGATGACCTTTGGTTCAGTAGTAACTGGCGTTTTTATAACCATGTGGGGATTACCAATACCTCTCGGGATTTTTGCAGGAATTTTGGCGGGAGCGTTCTGTGGTTTTATTAATGGAGTCTCGATTGCAAAATTAAAAATTCCACCTTTTATTGCTACTTTGGGCATGATGATGATTACCAAAGGCTTAAACCTTGTTCTCTCTGGTACCAAACCGATTTATTTTGTTGATAAACCGGTCTTTGGGCTCATTGCAGCAAAACCTATTTTAGGCATACCCCTTGGGGTCATCATATTTTTTACCATGGCACTCATTGCAGCATTCATCCTTTCAAAAACGATTTTAGGTCGCTTCACCTATGCTATTGGCAGTAATGAAGAAGCGACCCGTCTTTCAGGTATTAACACTGATGCATGGAAGATTGGGATCTATTCTTTAGGCGGAGCCTTTGCAGGTGTAGCAGGTATTGTTATGGCAAGCCGCCTTCAGTCAGCCCAGCCAGCTCTTGGAGCAGGCTATGAGCTAGATGCGATCGCTGCAGCAGTTATTGGTGGAACTTCCCTCTCTGGTGGCGAAGGAGGAATCCTTGGAACAGTCATTGGAGCTTTTATCATCACGGTCCTTACCAATGGACTTCGAATTCTGTCGGTTCCACAGGAATGGCAGATGGTTGTAACAGGGCTCATTGTTATAGGCGCGGTCTATCTCGATATTCTTCGACGCAAAGTTAAATAGGTATTTCTAACCACCAAACACTGGCTGGTTATGGATATACAACGAAATGTCCTAACAGGGAAACTTTGGTCGTCGACCGAGCCCTTTCAAGGACAAAACCAAAAGGAAGGAGAAACACATGAAAAAGCTGTTCTTATTGGCACTTTGTGTCAGCATGGTAGTGACAGGAGCATTTGCTTCAGGTCAGGGGGAAAAAAACACATCCAGCGGAAAAACCTATATCCCCTTAATATCTAAGGGCTTCCAGCATCAGTTCTGGCAGGCAGTAAAAAAAGGGGCAGAAAATGCTGCCAAGGACTTGAATGTGGATATTACCTTTGAAGGACCTGAAACGGAATCACAGGTAGATAAACAAATTGAAATGCTTCAAGCTGCTTTAGGAAAGAATCCCAAGGCACTTGGGATTGCCGCTCTTGACAGCAAGGCAGCCATTCCACTGCTTCAACAAGCTCAAGCAAAGAAGATCCCAATCATAGCCTTTGACTCTGGTGTAGATTCTGATATTCCTCTCACTACTGTATCTACCGATAATATTGTAGCTGCAGGTGTAGCAGCAGATAAGATGGCAGAAGCGATCGGGTATAAAGGAAAAGTCGCAATTATTGTTCATGACCAAACCAGCCGAACCGGTATTGATCGACGGGATGGATTCTTAAAGCGTATGAAAGAAAAATATCCAAATATCCAGGTTTTGGAACCCCAATATGGTGGTGGAGATCATTTAAAATCAACTGAAATTGCCAAGGCTGTTATTAACGGGAATCCTGACCTTAAAGGCTACTTTGGAGCAAATGAAGGGTCAGCCATCGGTATCATTAATGCAGTAAAAGAATTAAAGATGGAAGGAAAACTCGTCGTTATTGGTTATGATTCGGGAAAACTCCAGATCGATGCTATCCGCAGTGGATTAATGCTCGGTGCGGTCCAACAAAACCCAGTTCTCATGGGATATAAGACCGTAGAATGGGCAGTACGAGCCCTGAAAGGCGAAACCCCACCAAAACGTGTAGACTCTGGTTATCTCTGGGCTGATAAATCAAACCTTGACACACCCGAAGTACAGAGTGTTCTTTATCAGTAATAGAGTATACTAAAAAGAACCGTCACCTTTAGCCCTTGGAACCGAAGCAAATTCTGATCTCCGGTGACAAGGGTTATTTTTTGCAAACCGCTTGCATTTTTCACCTACGCGCAGTATATTCTACCTGCAATATTGCAAATCATTTGCAGGAGGATATTATGAAACACACCTCTCTCGTACTGCTAACGGCCATCATCACGTTAGTAATTATTTTAGGCTGTGCCCCAAAAACAGGACGTAAAACAGAAACCGTCAAGACAAAACCTATCATCGCCATAAGCATCCTACCCCACAGTTATTTTCTTGAGCGTATTGGCGGAGACAGCATCCAAAGCCTCGTGCTGGTAGGCCCTGGACAGAGCCCCCATACCTACGAGCCAAGCCCGAAACAGATGGAAGACCTTTCCAAAGCCTCCGCATGGATTTATTCTAATACGGACTTCGAGGTGAACCTAAAACCCAAAATTGCATCCCTGTATCCATCGCTACTTTTGATAGATGGTACCGATGGGGTCCAGTTCCGCCAGATAGAAGCACACCATCATGAAGACGAAGCCGAAACCGATGATCCAACTGAAGAACACCACGAAATGGAACGGGATCTTCATACCTGGCTTGGGAGGGAAAATGCCAAGATTTTTTCCCGCCATGTCCGGGACACCCTGATTAAAGTCCTGCCAGAACATAGGGATCTCTATGAATCCCGTTACGAAGAGCTTATAAAAGAAATTGATCGTGTTTTTAATGAGCTTGACCAGGATCTGGCACCGCTTAAGGGCACCAAGGTCTTTGTATTCCATCCTTCATTCGGTTATTTCTTTGATGAGTTTGGTATCCAGCAGGAAGCCATAGAAACCGGCGGCAAAGAACCAAGCGCAAAAACTTTAGCTCAGATTATCGAAGCAGCGACAGCAGAGCAGGTAAAAGTTATTTTTGTTCAGGCCCAATTTCCGACCACCGCAGCCAAAACAGTAGCAGACAGTCTAGGGGCCCAGGTAGTTCCTTTGGATCCCCTGGCGAAAGACTGGATGAGTAATATCAAGCT
This sequence comes from Gracilinema caldarium DSM 7334, assembly GCF_000219725.1. Taxonomy (GTDB): domain Bacteria; phylum Spirochaetota; class Spirochaetia; order Treponematales; family Breznakiellaceae; genus Gracilinema; species Gracilinema caldarium. The sequence goes on from NC_015732.1 coordinate 2,427,194, forward strand.
CATGGGAGAATCCCTGAAAAAAGCTATAAAATAGTGTACAATTATGGGGCATGGCAGACTTCCTGCCATGCTTTATCCATGCAAATAGGTAAGATACATAGTGAAAAATGAAAAACCAATAGTCATACAATTTTCTCAGGTCGCTTTTTCTTACGGTTCAGACCCGGTTCTGGAAAATGTTAATTTCCATATCCACCAGGGTGAGTTTATTGCCCTGGTTGGGCCTAACGGAGCCGGAAAATCGACCATTTTAAAGTTACTCCTCGCTTTGGAACAGCCCGGCAAAGGCAGTATCCATGTACTTGGGAAAACTGCAGCAGAAAGCCGTTCCCGGATTGGGTATGTGCCCCAGCATGCGGATTATGATAAAACCTTTCCCATTTCAGTCTATGAAGTCATCCGGATGGGCCGGATCCAGCCAACAAAACGGAACTGGACTAAGGTTGATGAACTGGCGGTACAAAGGGCCATGGAACAGGTGGAAATTCAAGACCTGGCCCGGCGGCCCTATGGGGCTCTTTCAGGCGGGCAGCGACGCCGGGTCCTTGTAGCAAGAGCCCTTGCCGCAGAACCGGAGATCCTCGTACTGGATGAACCTACCGCCAATATGGATGTGGAAAGTGAAGAGCGGCTCTTCAGAACCCTGGGACAGCTTAAGGACCACACCACCATTTTGATTGTTACCCATGACACAGAATTTGTTTCAGCCCTCACCGACCGGGTGCTTTGCATCGGCGAACGGACAGGCACTGAAAAACGAGCCCACCGGTTGGTTCAGCATCGGGCGGCACCGGCAGAACATGCGCCGCCAGCGCTTTTCGGAGGAGCTGCCCTTCAGGTACTCCACGATGAGGTTGAACCGGAAGACAGCTGTTGTATCGATTCTAAACCTAACAAGACAGGATCCCAACTATGAACAGTTTTTTTTCAGCTCTTTTCAATCCGGCCTTTCCTTTTTTACAAAACGCTCTGATGGCGAGTCTCTTAGCCTCCATATTGTTTGGCATACTCGGTTCGGTAGTAACCGTAAAACGCATAGCGGGCCTGGCAGGCGCCATTTCCCACGCCGTCCTCGGCGGTATCGGCATGGCATTATTTTTTTCGAGCTCCGGCATAGTGCCCTTTATCACCCCCATGGCAGGGGCAATTTTGTTTGCGGTCCTTTCAGCCCTCATTATTGGTATGGTCTCGGTTAAGGCGAAACAGCGGGAGGACACGGTGATAAATGCCATCTGGGCTATCGGCATGAGTTTGGGGGTACTCTTTCTCGCCAAAACCCCGGGCTACCGGGATCCCACAAGTTACCTCTTCGGTAACATACTTCTCGTCTCCCGGGAAGACCTTATGCTCCTGGCCATCCTGGATACGGTCGTCCTAATCCTGGTGTGGCGGTTCTATCCCCAACTGGAAGCCTCTGCCTTTGACGAAGAGTTTGCCCGGGTCCGCGGAGTCCCGACCAATATGCTATTTTTCATCATCCTGGGTATCACTGCTATTGCCGTGGTTCTGCTGCAAACCTTTGTAGGGATTGTCATGGTTATCGCCATGCTGACCCTTCCGGCAGGCACTGCAGGCTACCTGGCCAAAAATCTTGCGGGGATGATGATCCTTTCCTGGATATTTTCATCAATCTTTTCGTTTTTTGGCCTGGCCCTGAGCTGGCACTATGATCTACCTTCGGGCGCTGTGGTAGTCGTCCTTTCGGGGGCAGTATTCCTTATGGGGACCGGACTGAGGCTGATCATCGTCCGCTATGCAAAAAAGCGGGGGCTCTCATCATGACCCGGTCACGCAGGCAGGTCCTCGCTGTTTTGCAGCGGGCCCAGCAACCCCTTTCAGCGGCGGCGGTGCATCAGGAACTGGGCCTCTGTTGTGACCAGGCTACGGTGTACCGGACCCTGCACTACCTGGAAGAGCAGGGAATGGCAGAATCCTTTGTTTTGCATTGCACCGAACATGGTACCGAACGATACTACACCGCAGTCTTGGACGAGCATGGTACGGCCATCCCCCACCGCCACTGGTTTCACTGTACCCGCTGTCATGCATTTATTGAGCTCGGTACCTGTGCAGTCTCCGCCATGGTCCAGGCCTTTGAAAAAAAACAGCACGTGACCGTCCAGCATCACGTGTTGTACCTAACAGGGTTGTGTGGCAAATGCCGTGACTCTAAAGTCCCAGAGCCCGGCGGTGCCGGAAATAAAACAGCAACGTCAGAAAATCCCGGTTTTTAAGAGGCGGAGCAGAAAAATAAAAAAGATGGCTTTCACAGCTACAGTCCGATGAACCAAAACGGGGCACCGGCTCCCCTCCTATGTTCTTAAGCCCATCAGCGAGCTCACATTCCAGGTTATCATAGGAAGCAATGGGTAGCCCGATCATTTTTCCTGCATGGGCAGTAAGGTAATCCAGATGCCAATGGGCTTGTTTACGTACATGCCGCAGGTGACGGGCAATTCGCTGGGAAAGATTTTTCTGGGCCGACCCGGCATAAACATACCAGCCCGCTTGAAAGCACACAGGCCCCAGGGAACCTACATAAATCTGAACCGCATCAGGCACTTCGAGCAGGATCAGATAGGAACCCCTGTTGGCTTCTGCGAGACTTCCAAAAGAGAGATCCACCGGAACATTCATATTGATGATACGACCCCGGCCCTGTTCATCCGCTTCCAAGGTTACTGCGTGGACCTCTATGGCCCCGGCAGCCTTGCTCAGGGCCGATGCAAATTCCGGATCCGTGTGCAGGTTCGGGATAAACCGTTCTGCATGACCGTGAACAATGACAAAAAGGATATGACAGCGGTATCCCTGCTTGATAAGATACGCCAGTTCTTCGATATGTTTAACCGCCCGCTCGCTGGGAGCATCGGGAAACATGGCAATTCCTTCTTCAACCAGGGAGCAAGCCTTTACTTCGATGAGGTGTAAAAGGCCGGCCTCATCCTGGACCATAAAATCAAAACGGGAATCTCCCAGGGTATATTCAGCCTGGATATGCCGGGCCGCCGGGAACAGGACCGGGAGCACCCCCTGCTCCACCACACCGTTTGCCCGGGCAGAAAAGAGGGGCACCAGCTTATCCCGATACCTGACCGCCACCGCGGTCCATTGGGTTTTTGGCCCCCCAGTGGCAGCCGGGGCTTTACTCTGGGAGACAGCCCCTGCATCCCGGATCGCCCGGGCACTGGACCGGCGGCGTTCCAGTAGCAGTTCCGTACCGGGGATGACAAACTCGAGGAGCCGCCCCGGATTCGGGCAGTGACAGGCTACTTCCTGGCCAAGCTCTCCGTCGGCCCCGGGCTCATACATGCCAGTGCCCTCTGGGGTGCCCGTTCCCTGCAGGACTTCCACAATCCGGGCAAGGATGAGAAAACGGTTGGGCCGCCGTACAAAGACAGCCCGGGCATCGGCGGAAAAAAGCCGCAGGTTCAATGTACTGCTTTCCGTATCATTCTTTTTCGTGGGAGCCTCCAAAAATGACATCCCATTGGGTAGCCAGCATGCCCAAAAGCATGAGGCCTGAGCCGCCAAGGCTGCGCAGCCCCGCCGGTTCGGCGAGAATCAGTATCCCGCCCAGCGTTGCAAAGACCCCTTCGAGACACATAATGATAGACGAATGGGCCGGCGGGGCATCCCGCTGGGCCACCACCTGCAGGGTGTAGGCTACACCGACTGAACCGAGGCCGCCATAGAGGATGGGAACTGCAGCCCGCAGTATGGAATCCAGGTGGGGCTGTTCCAGAATAAAGGCGGTTACCAGGGAATACAAAGCACACCATGCAAACTGAGCGGCGGAAAGCTGGATCGGGTCCAGACGTTTGGAAAGCCTATCAATCAAAAGAACATGAAAGGTCCAAAAAAAGGCGCTGGCGATAACCAGAAGGTCTCCGGGATTCACCTGCCCCAGGCGGTCCGGAGCACTGAGGATATACATACCAATGACCGCAAGAAACGCCCCCATCCAGGTGGGGATCCCCGTTTTGTGACCTAATACAATTCCCACAATCGGAACGAGTACGACATAGAGACCTGTTAGAAAGCCCGCTTTACCAGCAGTGGTGTACTGCATCCCCATCTGCTGGAGGGAAGCCCCAATAAACAGGATGGTACCAGCCGCGAGGGACCCGAGAATGAAAACCCAGCGGTCTGCATTGCGCAGGGCCCGGCTCGAGCCGCTTGCATCGGTTCCGGCAGTTATACCAGAATGAGTCGGATCAGATGGAGTCCCTTCCGGATGGTACACTGTAAAGGGTATTCTTTTTCTGGCGTTAAAGTACACAATCAGGGGCAGGAGGGACAGGCTTCCTAATGCAAACCGTATGCCGTTATAGGTAAAGGGGCCGATAAAGTCCATCCCCACCCGTTGAGCGACAAAGGCAAAACCCCAGATGACCGAAGTAATAATAAGCAGGAGATCAGCTTTTAATGCGGTTTTATTCATAGGTGGGCATAGGATAACCGAGGAAGGTAAAAAAGTCTATGAGAAGCGACTATAGATGAGACGAGCTGGCTCAGGCTAAAAGATCTATGTTTTGCCCCAGCGCCGGATCAGAAACAGCCGGCAGAGCGGCGCTGTTCATCAATTTGAGTAACGCCTCCGACTGGTCCTTAGCCTGTCCCAAAGCCATACTCATCACCCTGGTGCCGACCTGATCCTGCAGGCGGGTCTGAGCCAGATCCATAGACAGTTGTTGGATATCCATGGTTAAAACGTACGTCTTATAGCCCGGGGTGTCAAGGGGAAAGATTATCTAAAAGACCTGTTTTAATATACTTTTTCATAAGCTCATAAATATCCTTTTTATCTCCATCCTTTCGAATACCAACCGCAACAATAATTACAATTATTTCTTCATCCAAAACTCTATAAATTATCCGATATCTCTGTCCCGCGGCTCGCAATGAACGATACTCTTTTAAGGGGCCTTGTAAAGGTTTCCCCAACAAAAAGGGCTCTTTCTTTAAGGACTCAATTTTATGTAAAATTTGTTTCAATGTATTTGAGTCAAGTGCTTTAAGCTGTTCTGCGGCAATTTGTGTTAATTTAATGGTGTACATGCAGTTCTTTCTTAAAGTCTTCAAAATCGATAAGTTCACCAGCAGACAGCTGTTGGATACCTTTTTTTAAGGCAGAATAGGTTGCTTCATCGGAAATAATCTCTAAGGTTTCTGCGATACTTTCATAGGTATCCCAACTCAGCAGTGCAAAAACCGCTTTGCCATGATTAGTTATTGTTATCGTATCATCAAATGAAAGTTCATGTTCCAGAGTGGTTATTTTTCGCCTTGTCTCAGAAATTGACATTTGTTTTATCATCTATACACCTCTAGTGAGTAGATTAATCAAATATGTACAAATAATCAATCATATTATGTACAATTTCTATCACAGAATAGTCCTTGGATATTGATGAGTTTTTTTGTATAGTATATCCATGATACGCAAAATTACGGAAGCCGAGGCCCGCTATGCCATGGCCCATGGAGAATTTGCTCCGGAACTGCGGAACAGCGCCCCTGCGGTGGCAATTATCCTCACCCAGAGCTGGTGTCCCCAGTGGCGCTTTATGAAGGCCTATCTTCCCCAGGTCGATGCCTCTCTGAATGCGGATGAAAAGGCCGGTCAAACTCATATCTATTACCTCGAATACGACCTGGAAGACTGGTACGAGGAATTTCTGCCCTTTAAGGAAAATACCTTTCAGAACTGGGATGTACCCTACGTTCGCTACTATCACCAGGGACGACTTACCGGGGAAAGCAACTTTATCGCCGACAAGGGTTTCATTGCTGCTCTGCAACGTTCATAATTGATGTATGAACCAATGTTCCCCAGCGCTTATCGCCGCTATAAGGGACTATAGTCTCTTATTAAACAAGGGCTACCCCGTCACTGCGACAATAAAACTGGTAGGCGATCGATACCGGCTGGACCGGACCGAGCGGCTCATACTCTTTCGTGGTGTCCTGGATGAAACTACATCCCGCCACATTAAAAGCAAAACCTTAGGGGTTCTACCTCCTAAATCGGTATTAGGGGTTGATGGCTATAATGTGCTTTTTACACTCATCAACTATAAACGGGGGCATCCGCTCTTTATTGGTACCGATGGGCTGCTCCGTGATGCGGGTGGAGCCCATGGCAGATTTGAACGGGAAGAGGATCTTCTGTTCGCGGTCGAACTGCTCAGCCGCTACCTGACTCGCCTTAAGCCAAAGTACATCAACCTGTTCCTGGATGCGCCGGTCTCCCACAGCGGCGAGCATCGGGAATTACTGGATATAGTCTGCTCCCGTTTCGGGCTTGCGGCTGCGATAGAAACAGTGCAAAATGCAGACCTGCCGTTGCAGGACTTCGCCGGGACCGCCGTGGCAAGCTCCGATTCTACGGTGGCCCTCAAAAGCCATTCGCCCGTTTTTGACCTCGCCCGGTATATACTGGAACAGAAGTATCAACAGCAGTTTATTGCACTAGCTCTTTATATACATCCTGATAGAGACTGTTTTTAAGGGTTACAAAACAAAAATCATGGTACATAGTAAAGTCACGGACATTAATCTGAACTAGAGAACCTTCCTGTAATTCTTTCATTACTGATTGTTTATATAAAAAAGTGATACCCATATTACGGGAAGTAAGAACTTTTATAGCTTCTATATTGCCTAATTCAATTTTTCGGAAAAAACTCTGTATCGTACAATTAAGATTTTGTAAAGCTAATTCTAAAACAGCCCGGGAACCGCTTCCGACTTCTCTGACAATGAGGCGCTCTGAAAGAAGGTCAATAAGGGAATATTGCCCCCTTGCAAGCCTATGATCAGGGGAACAGAGAGGGATAAAGGCGTCTTTCATAACGACCTGAACGTTATAAGCATCCTGATCAAAGATACCCTCCAAAAAAATGAAGTCTAACAAACCTCTTTCCAGCTTTTCTAACAGATCCCGGGTATTTTCTACGGATACTGTAAGTTCTGTCGCAGGATGTCGATGCATGTAGGAAACTAGAAGTTCCGGTAAAAGATAAGCACCAATAGACCTGGTAGCACCGATCCGTACAAGAGGATGGTCCTCCAATCGGCTGATGTTTTCTAGGGTTTTCAGACCATCAGACCAGGCAGTAACTGCATATCTGTAAAGTAATTGGCCTGCATCAGTCAGAGTTAACGTTCGAGATTCATAATTAAATAGTTTTTTACCTACCTGGGATTCTAACATTTTAATATGCTGGCTAACCGCAGATTGGGTAATACATAGCTTCTGGCTTGCCCGAGTAAAACTTTTTTCTTCCCAGACCGTCATAAATGTCCTGAGTCTAAAATCGATCATAACCCACCTCATATAATTATTTCTTATAGATGTATTAATATATATAATTTGAAATTATAATGATTTTTTTTTATAGTGCAAAGTCAGGAGGATTTCATGATATTTAGCAAAGAACACATAAAATACACCTTGAACGGTATTCTTTTTGTAGCTCTATTTTCATTGGCGGCATTGCAGATTGCCGACATAGGTTTAATTAAAAAGGCCGGATTAAGCCCCCTCATTGTAGGTATCCTTATCGGTATGCTTTATGCTAATACACTGCGAAACCATCTTCCAAAAGAATGGGTTCCGGGGATAATCTTTTCTACCAAAACAGTACTAAGAGTGGCTATTATTTTATATGGCTTTAGAATTACCTTTCAGCAAATACGGGCGGTGGGATTGCAAGGACTGGCCATGTCGACAATTATGTTGTCATCAACCTTTATACTGGGGGCTTTTATAGGACAAAAACTATTTAAGCTTGATAGGGATAGTACCTTATTAATAGCTTCAGGAAGTTCAGTCTGTGGGGCTGCTGCGGTTTTAGCTACAGAACCAGTATTAAAAGCTGAACCTTATAAAAGCGTTGTCGCAGTTGGCACAGTAGTGGTCTTCGGTACAACCTCTATGTTTTTATATCCTCTCCTCTATCATCTTGGTGTTCTGCATCTTAGCCCCACCGAATATGGTCTTTATGTGGGTAGTTCTGTCCATGAGGTAGCCCATGTTGTTGGTGCGACAAGTGCGATGGGTGATATTGCAGCAAATACGGCGGTCATCGTAAAAATGACTCGGGTGATGCTCATTGCACCTTTGCTTATCATTTTAAGCTTAATTATGTCATGGTCTGTAAAAAACAGTGATAAATCGGGCAGCAAGGTAGCGGTTGTAATTCCCTGGTTTGCGGTAGGTTTTATTGGCGTGAGTGCTTTTAACTCTTTACATATTTTACCATTTGCTTTAGTTGATACAATAAACCATATAGATACTTTCCTTTTAACTATAGCAATGACCGCCCTGGGGATGGAAACCCATATAGGGAAATTCAAACAGGCAGGGATCCGTCCCTTGTTATTAGCACTGATATTGTTTTTATGGCTTGTATTTGGAGGATATTTTCTGACGGTTTTTATTACGAAGTGGTTCTAAAAAAGCGGGGCTATGCACTGTGGCATAGCCCGTATTAATAACTAATAAGCGCTCTTCTGTTTCATTTCTTCTGCAATTTGGGCCATGGTCACCTTAAGAACCTGACGATCTGGCGGGAAGATACCAGCGGTCAACCAAAGGATAATGCCGCAGAAGATCCAGAAAGAGGCTGAAACGCTAAGGCTTGCCATAAGGCCAAATACATCCGATAAAACACCCGACACAAAACGACCAAAACCAGTCCCTAGGCTGTCGGTTAGATTGAAAATGGAAAAGATGGGCCCTCGGTTTTCGGGAACATTGACATCGAGAAGCATGGTCCGCATGTTGGGCCCGGTCATAGCAGCAAAGAAGGCAGCAAAGAAACCTGTTGGTATCAGGAGCGCAAGCGGCAGGGTTAACAGCACCACCCACAGAGTGAGAGTCGTGCCTACAAAGGTGGTAAAAGCACAAAAAATGGGAAGCTGGGTATCACTCTTCTTAAATATGGCACCACCCCAGATTCCTCCGACAATAGTCCCAATGACCATGCCGATGCCAAACACTAGATACACTGTGGTAGCTTCAGCGATGGAAAAGCCCTTATATTGATTCAAGAATTTTTGTAAAAAGAAAAAAGAGCCCCAAGGGATCGTGCCTGCGATGCCTTGAATGAGCAGATACACATTAGTCCTAATCTTAAAGAGACCTGTATAATCCGACAGTTTGATGCGGCGGGGATACACAAGGCCGGCTTCCACAAGAGCTTTGGTTGCTTCTTCGCTGGCAGCGGCCTTGGGTTCCGGTACCAGGAACCAGAAAAAGAGTATGAGGGGAATATTAGGGAGCGCCGCAAGCAGGAAGGGTAAGCGCCAGTTACCGCTGGCACCCACAAAACCGCCCAAGACACCGCCAACAATGTTTCCCATGCCAAAGGACACAGTCAGAATCGCCGACGCCCATGGCCGTTCTTTTTCATCATAAATGTCACCTAAAATGGAAAACACTAGCGGAAATGCCGCACCCATACCGATCCCGGTGAGGATACGAAGAAAAAAGAACACAGTCCAGTTCGAAGCAAAGGCGGTAAATGCGCATGGAAGTTCTCCAATCAGGACTGAAAACACAAAGAGGAACTTCCGGCTCGCTTTATCGGCAAAATAACCCCAAAGGAGGGAGACTACCGCTCCCAACACTGTAAAAAGGCCCATCATAACACCGACCGACGCATCGGAAACATGAAATTCCTTTTCGATAATCGCTAGCGTCGGGGCCATAACCTGCCCATCCGAGTTAAGTACTACGAGCATGAGGGCCATCAACACTAAGAGTATGAGCTTTTTTGAGTGTTCCATGCCCATAAGTATAACATGAGCATGGATTGTGTCAAATGAAGTTATAAAGGAATGAACAGAATGGGGGTAAACACCCGGGATGCAAGCCTGAATGCAATACTATCGGCCCAGAAAGCTTCCATACCGATTTTACCATGAGTTCCAAGCACCATGAGACAGTGGTCCAGGGTCTTGGCAGTTTTCTGAATTTCCTTGACCACTGCTCCGCGAGCCACCCTGATATGCACCTTTACGGAAGGATCCAACTGGCCCTCTATTTCTTTGAAATGCTCGTTAAGATGCTTGGTTACTTCATCGGTTTCTATTTCCAAGGAAAGGCGGGAACTTATGGGCAGCTGAAGACTAGAAATGCCATTAAAGGGTTTCTGGGTACCTACTGTGGGGATCACCGTCATCAAGGTTAATTCAGACTGTAAGGCCTTCGCTAACTGAACTGCGGCCTTTAAAGAGCCATCGTGGTGGGAACCGCTATCGAGGGGCAGAAGAATGTTATGCACAGGATGATCAGGCTGATTTTCTGTTACATATTCATCACTCTGAATTAACAAAATCGGTATATTTCCTTTTTTTAGAATCTGTAATGGAATAGATCCTACAACAGCCTTCTTTATCCCCCTTTTCCCATGGGAACTCATAACAATGAGATCGGGCTGTAACTCTTCTATATGTTCCACAATTCCCTGGCGGATATCCTGAATTGCTTCCTCATGGATATGGTAGCTTATAGGAATGGTGGGTTTTTTAACGTGCATCTTCAGGTGAGAAAGCACCTCCTGCAGATATTGCTCAGCCTCATCACGGGTTTGGATGTGCCGCTCTCCATGAATAAGTGCCGGGGGGCGGAATTCAATTCCATGAAACAAAATCAGACTGGATACACAACACTGGGCCAATTGTACCGCAATGGGAAGAGCTGACTCGGCCAGTTTGGATCCATCCAGGGGCACAAGAATAGTTTTAAACATCAGCGGTTCCTCCAGTGACACAGGGGGTGCTTATGCACCTGTAAAAATCATACTGTACAACAAGTAGATATTCAAAATGATTATTATAGCGGTCACCAATGCTCCTAAAAGCCGGGTTGGTTTTGCATTAACAAGTTCACCCATAATGGTGGCATCACCGGTAAAATTCATCAGGGGAATAATGGCAAAGGGTAATCCGAAGCTGAGCATAACCTGACTTATCACCAAGGCTTTTGTGGGGTCTACCCCCACCATGATAATAACAATAGAAGGTACCATGGTGATGATTCTGCGGAGCCACAGGGGTATTTCAAAATCCATAAAACCTTGCATAATCACCTGGCCAGCCATGGTCCCCACAGAGGCGGAAGAAAGACCTGAAAATAGAAGAGACAAGGCAAAGACCCAACTAGACGCCTTGCCAAGCAGGGGTTCCAGGGTAATATAGGCCTGTTCAAGGGTGCCCACATTGAGCAAACCCCGACTATGAAAGGTTGCGGCCGACATAATAAGCATGGCGCCATTTACCATACTGGCAATTCCCATGGCAACCACCACATCGACTATTTCATAATGGAAAAGTCGCTTTAATAGTTTCGTGTCCCGAACAACAATCCGATCCTGCATTAAAGCGGAATGCAGATAAATTGCGTGGGGCATAACAGTTGCACCTAAAATACCCACCGCAAGCAAAATACTTTTGGAGCCCTTAAACTGTGGTATCACCGTATGGAACCAGACCTGAGACCAATCGGGCTTACCGATCCATAATTCGATTATATAGCTAATCGCAATAACCGACACAAAGCCCGTAATGACCGCTTCCAGAGAGCGGAATCCATATCGTTCCAGAGCGAGGATGAGAAAGGTGGTAATCGCAGTGAGCAGTGCCGCCACACCGAGGGGGACGCCTAAAAGGAGATTAAAACCAACGGCGGCCCCCAAAAATTCTGCCAGGTCCGTAGCCATGGCTACCAATTCCATTAATATCCAGAGGGCCATAACAAACCATCTGGGATATCGGAGCCGGCAGTGCTCAGCCAGATTTTTACCAGTTACAATACCCAATTTTGCAGAGAGGGTCTGAATAAGCATGGCCATTAAGTTGCTGGCCAGGATAACCCAGAGCAAGGTATATCCAAATTGGGCACCACTTTCTATATTGGTGGCGAAATTACCAGGATCTACATAGGCAACACTGGCTATAAATGCCGGCCCCATAAAAGGAAGCAAGCGAGCAAAAAAGCCCTTTTTGCTCTTTCCTTCTAGAACATCCTGAGCATCGGCCTGTAATTTTTTATTACTTTCTGTGGATGACATAGCTATAGTATTGTATTATTTTGATGAGATTGCCAGACAATCATAGACTATCCGGTTCCCCTGATACACCGCCGTATTTCGGCGTATAATCCGCCACCGGCCATTCTGGTAAAAACCATCACTTTCGAGCTTCTCTGCTAAGGAAGAAATAGCTTCTACATAGCTTAACAGTTCCTGATTTTGGGTTAAGACCAGCGGTTTCTGTCCGGGACTTGTTATAATTTCTAGAGCTTCCACTACAAGATTAGACAAGTCCTGTACCGGCTGAGACACCGTTGCTGACTTTGCCTGCAGACGGATCATCCGGGCCCGGGCATCGGGACCAGCAGTTTCCTTACTGGCCGCAATAAGATCCAACAGGTAGTTTCGTACATCATTCAGTTCTTTTAAAGACGCCAGTTTCGAAATCTCGGGGGATGTACTGATAACCTTTGCAAGCAAGGAGACTTCCCGAAGATAGTGGTTCCGCTGATTCGACGGAACCAGATACATGGTTATAAGGGATATAGGCTTCCCATCCGGAGAACCATAGTCTATCCCCGTAGGACTCCAGCCAATAACACACATGAGGTCTTCTTCAAATTCAAGCCGTGCATGGGGACAAGCCCACCCTTTTCCCAGGGCGGTATTCATCGAGGCTTCCCGGGCCATCACATTACCTACAATATCGGTACCCGTGGGAATCTGCGGGAAAGCTTCTATAATATGGGCTAAAAATTGCAATGCATGGGTCTTATCATTTTCTGGTAATTCAAATAGGCGCCCTTCCTGGAGAGCATCGAGTAGGGTATCCATAATTAAACTCCTTCAAATCTGCGAATAAACCAGGTTTTCACCTTGTGAGTAATAACACTGTAGGTAACAAGGTATCCTGCAATCCAAATAAAGTAGGTAGCAGGAAGAGGAACAAAACCAAGAAGTGGTGCCAACGGAGAATAGGGCAGCCAGACTCCAATCACCATAACAAGGAGGGTCGTAAAAATCATCGGAGGTGATGCCCGACTTTGAATAAAGGGAATCTTGCGAGTCCTTATGATGTGCACGATGAGTGTCTGCGTTAAAAGGGATTCTACAAACCAGCCGGTCTGGAACAGTCTGGCCAGTTGATCCTGCTGGCCTGATGAAAGACCTGGATTTAAAAAATCCCTGGTTTTAAAAAAGAACCACATTAATGCAAAGGTAGCATAATCGAATATTGACGATATGGGCCCGATAAATATCATAAACCGTTTGATATTTTCAATATTCCAATGTACCGGCTTTGCCACTTGTTCCGGATCAACCCGATCTAGGGGAATACCGGTCTGAGAAAAATCGTACAGGAGATTATTGGTTAATATTTGAATCGGCTGCATGGGAAGGAACGGCAACAGATAACTGGCACCCAACACACTGAACATATTGCCAAAGTTGGAACTTGCCCCCATCCGGATATATTTAATGATATTGGCAAAGATTTTTCTTCCTTCTATGATGCCTTCTTCCAGCACAAGGAGGCTCTTCTCTAACAGCACAATATCTGCCGACTCCTTGGCCACATCCACTGCTGAATCCACAGAAATTCCCACATCCGCCGCTTTTAAGGCAGTTGCATCGTTTATCCCATCTCCCATGAAGCCTACCACATTACCCTGCCGGCGAAGTTCCTTAACAATTTGCTCCTTTTGGGCTGGGGTAAGTTTTACAAACACGGTTTGTTCCGCCACAGTCTGTGTAAATTGCGCTTCATCCATCCGGGACAGTTCGGTTCCGCTGATAACCTGGTCAAATTCTATACCAACTTCGCTACAGACCTTTCGAGTAACAAGGCCATTATCGCCAGTCAGAACCTTTACATGAACCCCCGCTTTGTTCAGTAAATGAATCGCCTCTGTGGCAGATTCTTTGGGGGGATCCATAAAGGCAATATACCCGAGCAAAATGAGCTTGCTTTCGTCTTCGATAGTAAAAACCTTTTTATCAGTGGGGAATTCTCGATATGCCAGGCCCAGGACCCTAAAACCTTCTCGGTTTAATTTTTCCACCTCTTCAAAAAGGTCAGCCCTGATCATATCGATAAGCGGATAAATTTCTTCATCAATTTGATAATGGGTACAGGAACTGTAGATTTCTTCTACCGCACCTTTGCAGATAAGTACGTTGTCCCCCTCATATTCAACAATGACCGACATACGACGCCGCTGAAAATCGAAGGGAAGCTCATCCACCAGGCGACATTCATCAACATTAAGATCGACATGCTCTATGACGGCACGATCGAGAAGATTTTTTAAACCCGTTTGAAAATAACTATTTAGATACGCATAGTTCAAAACCTCTTCACTCTGATTGCCAATAATGTCCACATGGTGTTCCAAAAAGACCCGGTCCTGAGTGAGGGTCCCGGTCTTATCAGTACAGAGGATATTGATTGAACCAAGGTTCTGTATGGCGGGTAATTTTTTTACAATAACCTTTTTCTTTGCCATCGCCAGGGCGCCCTTAGCAAGATTCACCGTAACCATCATAGGAAGCATTTCGGGGGTTAGCCCAACGGCCACAGAGAGGGAAAACAGAAGTGCTTCGAGCCAATTGCCCTTTGTAATACCAACGATACAAAAGACGACACTTACCAGGATCAGCATGAACCGAATCATGAGCCAGGTAAAGGAACGGATGCCCCTATCAAAGCTGGTTTCTTCCCGCTTTTCACTCAGTTTTTGGGAAAGGCTCCCAAAGATTGTCTTTGTTCCTGTGTGAATAACCAGAGCCTTCGCAGTACCGCTGGTAACACTGGACCCCATAAAACAGGCATTGGGTAGTTCCAGGGCAGAAAGATTTTTATCCCCAGAGACCTGGGCTGTCTTTTCTACCGGCATGGATTCACCGGTGAGGGCCGATTCACTTACAAAGAAATCTTTGCAGGAAATAATTCTTACATCGGCAGGAACTATTGCTCCAGCTTGCAAAAGGACAATATCACCGGGGACAACTTCGGACATTTTTATTTCGGTTTCGACCCCATCGCGCAGTACATAGGTCCTGGATTGTACCCGTTTGCCCAGGGCTTCTACTTCCAGGTTAGATCGTTGATCTAGTATATAAGAAAGTCCGACACTGAGCAGGATCATACATCCGACAATAATTGATGAAAGGCTTTCTCCAATGATTGCCGAAACCAGGGCGATCATCAGTAGTTGAACAACCAGAGGGCTGGAGAATCGTTCAAACATGTCGGCGAAAAAATTCTTTTTTTTGGCGGTATTTATTTCATTCTTGCCGAATTCGGCGAGCCGTTTTTCTGCGTCCTTTTCGGATAGCCCCGTGGGAAGAGCATCGAGCTCCGCCAGGGATTCTCCAATGGAACAAGTACAGAATTTAATAAAGCGTGTATTTTCTGCAGTTGATACTTTAGCCATGTTTCACCTCTTATGCGGCGGACCGATGAGCCGGAGGTGAAAACGAAACAATACATAACCAACGTATTTAAAAAGCGTCCTGATTGGTCCCGTTACGGGAACCCGTATCAGGGGGCTTTAAAACACCCTGTCTATCGGTTGTCTCTCTGTTTCATAACCAGCCATCGGAGTGAACCGTCGCGGTAATGGATCTTCGGAATTGTCTGTATTCACATCATGTACGAGATGCACACAACGATGACTGCCATCCGAGTCATTCATAACCGTTCCTCCTTATGCTGATGAATTGTATAGCTTAGGTATAGGTTATAAACCTTATCGTGTCAACCTTATACTACCGCCACCGCTTCGATCTCTATGCGCGCTCCCTTAGGCAGGGCGGCCACCGCTATGGTAGACCGGGCCGGGGGCTCATTGGGAAAATATTCCCCATAGACCTGGTTCATTTCGGCAAAGTCTTCCATAGTGGTCAGAAAGACCGTGGTTTTCACCACATTGGCAAGGCTGGCCCCGGAGGCTTCCAGTATAGCCTTAATGTTTTCGAGACAGCGGCGGGTCATGGCACCTATATTGCCCGGGGCGAAGGTCCCCGTTTCCGGGTCTACCGGCAGTTGACCCGACACAAAGAGCAGAGCCCCCGGCCCGGCCAGTACCGCCTGGGAGTAGGGACCAATGGCCGCCGGGGCGCATTTTGTCGAAATAACTCGTTTCTGCATGAAAGCCTCCTTTTTGCAAAGTGTGCGAATATCGAGGGTTTACAACATTATTACTTACAGCTTTTCTATTTCTTCGATACTCAGGCCGGTTACTTCAGCAATTTCCGCAAGCGGCATCCCCTTATTTTTGAGGTTTCGAGCTGTCACTCGTATACCTTCATATCGGCCTTCGGTTCTTCCTTCATTTCTTCCCTGCTGTAATCCTTGTTGTAATCCTTGCTGTACACCCTGCTGTAAACCTTCCTGTAATCCTTGCTGTAAGAGCTCTTCTTTCCATTTTTTAACGGTTGTGGCCAGCATGGTCGGTACCTCCGTAAGCAGGGATACATCCGCCACCCAGTCGGGGACGGGATCGGCAAAGAAACTATGGAGCCATGATACAAAGGCTTTCACCACCTCAGGCTGTTCCTGCCTGAGGATGTCTACAATCTGGGTTACCAGCGGCACCAGTGCTTCCTGGTCCGTGGTCTCTACCAGAAACAAGGCTCCAATAAGGTTCTTGAGCGACAAAAGCCTTTCTCTACTAAACTCGTTCTCTGCTATTTTAAAATAGCGAAACCTGGGGATAAAGTCCAGACTGATCCGCTGGTCGATCAGGTCCGCAAGATTCTCCGGCGCAGTCCATCGATCATCCCCGTTGTAAAGGAGGATGGGGAACACCGACGGGAGCTTTTTCATGACAGGTCTATCTTTCAAGAGACTACTGTATAATTCCAAGGTATAGCGGAGAATTCGCAGGGCCATAAAATGGTCCACCGTGGACTGAAACTCGATGAGGATATAGAGGTATATTTCCTGCCCAGACAGAAAGGGTACATGCCAGATGAGGTCCGACTCGAGCCTTTTCTGTGAAGCGGTAATGAAGGACTTGTCGATTTTACAGGCACGATTAAAGTCCAGGTCTCTTACCCAAGGCTCGGGAACACAGGAAAGCAGGAGTTCCCTGAGGAGCTCTGGATGAGAGAAAAGGTCCTTATAACCATGATCATGGGGATGGTGCATAGCTGGAGTACAGTGAAATACTCGCAAATTGCTTTACTGCACCCGACCGTGAAGTACCATCCTCTCTATTAGGAAACAACCTTTACTTCCACACTGCCGAAGATGGCGACACCCTCTATTTCGACCCAAGGAGCATCGCTGTCGCCGATAATGTCCCCACTGCCTGTAGCGGAACCGAAGATGGAAACGCCGCTGACACGAACATTTAGGCCTGGGGGAACAAGGATTTGAACGGACCCGAAAAGCCCTACAGCTTCTATTCGGCCACCCACGGGGGGGATGTCGGCCTGGCGCAGGTCGATGAGGCAGGAGCCAAATATGGCCACCGAATCGAGCTGTTTCGTGAGGGTCCAGCGGCCAACGCGACGGCTTGAGGAAAAAATTGCCACCTGGTCTGCCTTGCGGTCAGCGTGGCGGTAGCGATCCTTGTATTCCTGGGCATATTGTTTCCAATCACGGCTAGCAACACTGCCAGTGGTGGTAAAACCGACAGGGGCCTGCTGAAACTCCCGCGGCAGGTCAGCCAGGAGTCGGCGAAGCTGGACAGAATCATCGCTTCTATTGGCTATCGCCACTCGAGCTTCAAATTCTTCCATAGAGAGATCACCGGCAGCAAAAGCTGCGGTGAGTGCATCGATCGTCCTATCCCGTTCTGCAGGCATAGGTGCCTCCTCTTCATGAAATGAAGCGCTTCTGGTACTCACCGGGGCTGAGTCCAGTAGCCTCCTTAAAGGTTTTTATGAAGTATTTTACATCACCGAAGCCAGAACGGCTAGCCACCTCATAGACCTTGTAACAGCCCTGCTTAAGGAGCCGCTTGGCTTGTAACATAGGCCCTGAAATTTCGCTATGGTGTCTTTTTTTTCGTTTTTTCTAGTTTAACGCAATCGATTTCGTTGACACAATTCGGCTCTAACTTTTATACTTAAGAAAGTTATATCATGGGAGCATTATGTTTTTTGCGTCCCCTATCGGATAACAAGGAGCCGACTATGCAAGGAATGACCCTTTCATCCCTTATCGAAACTCAGCCGGAAGCGGTACAGAGTGCATTCGTCTCATTTTTAGGAGACACCTTTTATAAAATTGCCAATGTAGATGCCATGCCGCCCTTTTTTATGACCATCGTGAGTTCTTCTGATGTATGGAACTTTATCTGGTCCAATGGGGGGCTTACGGCAGGTAGAAAAAATGCTGACTTTGCTATTTTTCCCTATTATACGGCGGACAAGGTAGCCGATGCCCACAGTTACACCGGGCCCTTTACGGCCCTGAAGGTTTCCGAAGGGGACCGGGTCTGGTATTGGGAACCCTTCTCATCTTCCAGTGCAGGTATCTGGAAGGTCCAGCGGAACCTGTATAAAAACACCAGCGGTTCATCAATCTATTTTGAAGAAATTAACCGGGATCTGGGACTTACCTTTCAATATGGATGGACCAGCAGTGACCGTTTTGGCCTGGTGCGGCACAGCCGAATCCTGAACTGGGGCAAGGTTAACCGCAGTATAGAAATCCTCGATGGGTGTCAGAACATCATGCCTGCCTGTACCACCGCAGATTTCCAGAATACCAACAGCGTGCTTCTGGATGCCTACAAAAAAACCGATCTGGATACGGAAACCGGCCTGGCCCTCTTTGCGGTGAGTTCCATCGTCACCGATAAGGCTGAGCCCAGCGAAGGGCTCTTTGCCAATGTGGGGTGGTTCAGCCGGCCAGGTTCAATCTATCTGGATCCTGAAACCAGGATAGCCTTTACCTACGGCAGGCCCCTTCCCTACACTTCAGTTCTCAAGGGCCAGCGGCCAAGCCAGTACCTGCATCAGCATCTGACGCTGGCTGCCGGAGCTGAAGATGAGTGGTACCAGGTGTTTGATACCAATATGGATGCCAGGGCCGCCATTACCCTCCGGGAAATACTCCGGGATAAGGCAAAAGCGGAAACCTTCTTAAAGGAAGATATTGCCAAGACCCATAACCAGCTCGAAAGTTATCTGGCAAGTGCTGACGGGATTCAGCACACGGCCGAAGAAATTACCTGTATTCACCACAAGGCCAATGTGCTCTTTAATATCATGCGGGGCGGCTTCTTCGCCGACACCTATGCAATTTATACTGAGGACCTCCTTAACTTTGTTCAGGTGCGGAATAAAGGACTTCTCCCGGTTATGAAGAAAGCTATTGCAAGCTTTGGTGACACCCTGAACTATATCAACCTTCTGGATCATGTTCGCGCCCAAAACAATGCCCAGCTCGAGCGGCTTGCTCTGGAATACCTGCCCCTGACCTTCTCCCGCCGGCATGGGGATCCCAGCCGGCCCTGGAACCGCTTCTCCATAGAACTTAAGGATGAAAAGGGAAACCGTAAACTGAACTACCAGGGGAACTGGCGGGATATTTTTCAGAACTGGGAGGCCCTGGCGTATTCTTACCCTCTTTATATAGAAGGAATGGTTACTAAATTCCTCAATGCCCTGACCCCCGACGGCTTTAACCCCTACCGAATTACCCGGGATGGTATAGACTGGGAAGTGGTAGAACCGGATAATCCCTGGTCCAATATCGGGTACTGGGGGGATCACCAGGTGATTTATCTCCTCAAACTCCTGGGATTCCAGGCTAACCTGGACCGGAAGAGCCTCCTCGCAAGTCTGGACAAGCCCCGCTATTCCAGTGCTAATGTGCCCTACCACTTAAAACCCTACAAGGATATCTTCGCCAATCCTCGGTCTACCATCGACTTTGACCATGAACGACACGATCATATAGAAAAACTGGTACAGGAACTTGGCACCGATGCAAAGCTTGTTCTGAACAGTGACAAATCGGTAGCCCTCGTTTCCATGACGGCAAAATTGCTGGCCATTCTGGCTGCCAAGCTGGCGAACCTGGTCCCCGGCGGCGGCATCTGGCTCAATACCCAGCGGCCCGAGTGGAACGATGCCAACAACGCCCTGGCAGGCTACGGGCTTTCCATGGTTACCCTGTACTATCTGCACCGCTATGTTGAATTCTTCATCCAGCTCTACGCTGAATCAGAAGCGGCGGCCTTTATCCTGCCGGAAGAAACCGAAAAGTGCCTCCGGGACCTGGCCAAGCTCTTTAGTCAAACCAAGCCCGAAGCGGCGGACACCCCCCAGGGCAGAAGGGCCTTTATGGATGCCGCGGGCCGGATCTATGAAACCTTCCGGGAAAGCCTTTATACCCATGGATACAGCGGCAAGACCAGGGCTATATCCCGGGCAGAACTCCTTGAGTACCTTAAGGTCTTTAAAACCCATATCCAATATACCATCCGGAAAAACCACCGGAGCGACGGCCTCTATCACGCATACAACACCTTCAGCGTTGAGCAGGATGGCAGTATCACCCTTCACTATCTTGATGAAATGCTGGAGGGCCAGGTGGCGGTCCTTTCTTCCAGGGCGCTTACCGGCACCGAAAGCCTTGAACTCTTTAAGGCCCTCCGTCACGGCCGCCTCTTCCGTGAGGATCAGTACTCCTACATTCTGTATCCGGACAAGGAACTGCCCCACTTCCTGGAGAAGAACCGGATTGCTAAGGAAAAAATCCAGGCTATTCCACTCCTGCAAAAAATGGCAGAACAAAAGGATCCCCGGATCATCAAGGTTGATATACATGGGATCGGCCACTTTAATGCCCAGTTCCGTAACGCCAAGGACCTGGAAAAGGTCCTGGCGGAGCTGGAGACAAAGGATGCCCCCCTTGCAGAACTGGTCCGGCGGGATAAACAGGCCGTATTGGACCTGTATGAAGTTACTTTTAACCACCGCAGTTTCACCGGCCGATCCGGAACCTTTTACGCCTACGAAGGTCTGGGCAGTATCTACTGGCACATGGTGTCTAAACTGCTTTTGGCCATCCAGGAAACACTGCTTCTGGAAACCAATGCAGAAGTACGACGGGGCTTAGTAGAAGCCTACTATGATGTCCGCAAGGGCTTAGGCTTTAACAAAAAGCCGGAAGTGTATGGGGCCTTCCCCACCGACCCCTACTCCCACACCCCTGCTGGTCAGGGTGCAAAACAGCCGGGCATGACCGGCCAGGTAAAAGAAGAGGTCTTAACCCGCTGGGGCGAGCTGGGCATCAGCATCCAGAGCGGACAGCTTGTGTTGAACCCCACCTTCTTAAAGGGAACTGAGTTCTATGCCGACGGCCACCTGGAATTTACCTATTGCGGCGTGCCGGTGATCTATCGGCTTACGGATGATGACGATACAGAGATCCTTGTCCACAGGCCAACTGCGGTACAGGGTAGTACAGACACCCATCGGATAAGCGGTCATACCTTGGACCGGGACAGTTCCCAGCGTCTCTTTAACCGGGACGGCAGTATTGCAAAAATAGAAGTCTCTATTCCAAAAACAGTACTGCTATAAAGTAGGTTTTTACAAGAGCCGACCTACTGAAACAGCAGAAAGCCCCCGGCGGAATCCGGGGGCTTTTTTCACCATTTAAAGATTTTTTATTTCTTCGATACTAAGACCAGTAACTTCTGCAATTTCTGTGAAAGACATCCCTTTCTTTTTAAGCTTTCGGGCTGTCTCTCGCATGCCTTCTCGTATGCCTTCTCGCAAACCTTCTCGGATTCCTTCACTTTTACCCTGCTCTAAGAGCTCTTCTTTCCATTTTTGTACGGTTGTGGCCAGCATGGTCGGTACCTCCGTTAGCTGAGATACATCCGTCACCCAGTCGGGGACGGGATCGGCAAAGAAACTCTGGAGCCATGACACAAAGGCTTTTGCTATTTCTGGCTGTTCCTGCTTAAGTATATCAACAATTTGTTTAACCAGCGGTACGAGAGCTTCCCGCTCCGTGGTCTCAACCAGAAACAAGGCTCCTATCAAGTTCCTGAGTGCAAGGAGCTTATCCCTCTCAAACTCGTTCTCTGCTATTTTAAAATAGCGAAACCGTGGGATAAAGTCCAGACTTATTCGCTCATCAATGAGATCAGAAAGATTCTCCGGCGCAGTCCATCGTTCATCCCCATTGTAAAGGAGGATGGGAAAAACTGCCGGAAGCTTTTTCATGGCAGGCTTATCTTTAAGGAGGCTGCTGTATAATTCCAAGGTATAGCGAAGAATACGCAGAGCCATAAAGTGATCCACCGTTGATTGAAACTCGATGAGAATGTAAAGATAGATTTCCTGCCCAGACAGAAAGGGTATCTGCCATATAAGGTCCGACTCGAGTTTTTTCTGTGAAGATGTGATGAACGACTTATCGATTCTGCAAGCCCGGGTAAAATCAAGATCCGTTACCCAAGGCTCGGGCACACAGGAGATAAGGAGTTCTTTGAGAAGCTGTGGATGTGAGAAGAGGTTCTTGTAGTTATGATCATGGAG
Organism: Gracilinema caldarium DSM 7334; assembly: GCF_000219725.1. Classification (GTDB taxonomy): domain Bacteria; phylum Spirochaetota; class Spirochaetia; order Treponematales; family Breznakiellaceae; genus Gracilinema; species Gracilinema caldarium. Next base: position 2,449,756 of record NC_015732.1, read on the forward strand.
GTGGTGCATACCTAGAGTACAATAAGATACCAGTATAGTACTTTAATGAGGGACCGTTAGAGTCTAAGATTTGATTTTAGTATTGTGGGATATAGTTTATAGCCAAGTACAGAACTCTGCTCTCATACCTGGCTATGTGCTCTATTAGCCTAACACCAGGGTCTGAATACCCCGGGGCGGACACACCAGGGTGCGTTCTTCCTGGTCTCCTGAAAGGGAGAGCCGGTACACCATGTCAGCTTCGGTTCGGTTGCTCACTACCAGGCTGATGGTACCATCGGTGTTCCTGGCGGCACAGGCTTCCATGGTATTGCCCATCCGGCCGTCGACCGCAGCGGGGACCATCCAGGAATCCATGCGAAGGCCAAGCCGACGGGCACCGGGTCTGATATAGCGGCTGAAGTGTCCTATATAATAGAAAGAACTTTGATAGTAAGCCCTGCCCTGCTCCGTATCCACCAATATCGGTGCATCACAGAGGTTCCCCACATGGTTGGGGCCCCCCGTAAAATCCAAGGCAATATTCCAGTCGATCCAGGCCTGACAGCCGTTGTTCAAATCGTTAATGATATTATGGGCATACCGTTCGCCGGTGAACCAGGCCCCAGGCCGGGGGCCCCCTTCTACACAGCCTTCGGAAAAGACAAGTAATTTGTCGGGGTACGCCTCTGCCACCCGGCGAACCGCATCATACTGATCCCCGGAATACCAGTGGTAGGCCGCACCGGCAATGTACTTTTCTGCACCGCCGTAGGCATAGCTTTCGCTGGCTCGTTCCCAGAGCCGGTCCCGGTTATGGTCCCACACGAGAATTTTGATGTGCCCATAGCCCGCCTTTTCCAGGGCCGGCCCCAGATGTTCTACGGCAAATTCAGCCTCTTCCCGGGCGGTCCAAATGCAGGAATCCCATATTTGTGTTGCCTCAGGCTCATTTTGTATCGAAACTGCCCAGACCGGTATATCCCGCTTTGCCAATTCATCAATATAACGGACAAAATAAGAAGCCCAGAGGGGGTAGTACTGCCGCAACAGCTTTCCGCCATGGTTCATGTCGTTGTTATCCTTCATCCAGGCGGGGGGACTCCAGGGCGAAAGAAGAAGGGACAGGTGGCCGCCGGCGGCCCGGAAGGCGTCTTTTAAAAGGGGGATTTGGTAGCGCTCAGGCATGGCCATAGAGAAGGATGCGAGGCTTTCATCCCTGCTTTCCAAACAGGCCCAGTTGCCCAGGGAAAAATCGCAGCTATTCAGGTGTGTCCGGGCAAAGGTATAGCCCAGACCTTCACTGGCAGAAAAATAGGCCTTCAGCACCGCTTCCCGGTCTGCCGCTGAAAGGCTTGCAAGCACATAGCCAGAGGATTCGGTCAGTGCGCCGCCAAAACCCATAATCGTCTGATAGGTCTTTTCTGTATCCACATTGATGATACATGAAAGGTGCTTTGGGGTTTTTACCTGCCGCTCCGCCGCCTCTAGGGGGGAAAGCAGCCGGTCCGTATCCTTTGCTGTTTCTATAAGCTCACGTATCTGCATATCTGCTCCTGGTTTATTCGCCCGACTCGTTTCAGGTTGATTCAGTATACCAGAATATGCCGCACCTCGCAATCGATTGCGATAGATATAGTTTTGAATATGCAGAGTAATTCCAGAGACAGTTGGGGGTATGATGCGATAATGGGGAACCCAGAGGTATTAACAATAGCATTTTGTACCTATCACAGGTACATTTTTACAATTTTCTTCTTTTCATAGGTACAATAATACAATATACTAACTATATGGACATGGATGCTCTTCTTAATGAATTACAGACAGGTATGCAAAGGCGGATTTTAGCCTTACCAGAACGGATTAGACCGTTTACAACGAGTTTTACAAGTCTTCCGCGAGCTATTAGTCTCACCGGTCCGCGGGGTGTGGGAAAAACAGTTTTTTTATTACACCATGCAAAGGGTAAAAAAATCTTATATATATCCGCGGATTCACCATTGCTTGCGGGGCTAAAGCTTTATGCGGTCATAAAACAAGCCTTTTTAGCAGGATATGAAGGAGTCATTGTTGATGAAGTTCATTTTGCAAAGGATTGGAGTATCAGCCTTAAAGCCATTTATGACGAGTATCCGGATCGTATACTTTGGATAAGTGATTCCTCTTCTCTGATACTACGCAGTGGAACCGCAGACCTTTCCCGAAGATTTTTACAAATTAGTATGCCCCTCCTGTCATTCCGTGAATTTCTTTTTTTGGAATATGGCACCCTATATAACCCAATTTCCCCTTTTTCATATACATCTACTCATATAAGCTCTCTTGAAATCCAGCCTGAACCCAAATTACTGGAAGCATGGCAAAAATATAAACAGCAGGGAACTCGCCCTTTCTATTCAGAGGGTAATTTTTCTGAAAGATTAATCGCTATAATGGAAAAATCCTTATACTATGATATACCCTTCCTGGTACCGAGTATCACAGACAATAACCTACGTCTTATGAGTTCGGTTATTTCCACGTTAGCCCAATCGGTTATTCCAAGATTGCATGTTTCTTCCCTCTGTACGGATTGGGGTATTGGATCTGACAAACTCTATCAGCTTATTGGTGCGATGGAAGCAGTAGGACTGCTCAGAGTAATTCGATATGAACAGGATAAAAAGGCTAAAACTGCAGGAGCCAAACTGTTCCTTGCAGACCCAGCACTTTATATGGCATTAGGTTCAAATAGGGCCTACTGAAAATGTCTAAAAATGATATTTCAAAACTTTTTTACGTTAAAATGGGTTTAATTTAGTATACTAAAACTTTCAAATATGATTTATGAGGTTTAAAACCAAGTAAAAATAAAAAGCGCATAAAAAGATCCCTCAGGATCTTTTCACAGTTGGTCAGCAATACACATACCATGATTGCTGTTTCACTAGTTTCGCGTAATTTTTCATAGATTGTACCAAGACCAAACTTTCGTTTCATATATCCAAAGCCACCTTCAATCGCTTGTCGAATGGCTTCGTCAAGTCTTTGAATCTTTCGTAGCTGTCGTACTATCTTTTTATTCTCTAATGTTTCTTTAATCGGTCTGCCTAAGGGTGGTCCAGACAATCGTATTCCTCGAGCTTCACAATAGGCTCGGTTTGCTCGTGTCCGATATATTTTATCGGCATGCACCGATTCCGGATATCGACCACATCGCCTCTTATATTTTTCTATTTGTGTTGGCAAATCTTCTTGTTCGTTATAGGGTTCCCATTGTAATCGATCTATAAAAATCATCCCGTGTTCGGTCATCGATGCTGATAGTTTTGCTCCGAATTCAAAGGCCGCTTTTGCTTTACCTCGGGCTATTGGTCGTACATGGGGTTGACTGATACTGACGATTTTTCCCGATATCGAATGGGTCTTTCCCTTATACATCTGTACCTGTTGCCGGTAAACCTCATGTATCACGATAAGATCACGTCGCTGTTTTGCACTCAACGTTGTACTGGGAACCTTGTTTTGTAATTCATTGATAGTCCGTAAATTACGTCGTATGTATTGGAGTTGGGTCCGAATCGCTCTGCGTATTTCTTTTTTGTTCTTCGTCGCCCTCGTATAAAATTGAGATATTTGATACGGGCCTGTTTTCTATAGGTTCGTGGTTTTATGGTGAGCTCACTCGCTTCATATAACGTATCAATTATCTTTTCTGTTTTCCTTCGCGCTTCATCCAATAAAGTGACATCATGGGGATGCCGGATATCCTGGGGGACGCACGTGGCATCTATAATGAGTTGCCCTCGATTTCCATGATCATGGTCATCCTTTTGGTTTTTTTTGTTCTGTTTTTTTTCAGATTCTGCTTCTACCTGTTCTTGATACCGTTTCGCTATCAACTCATTTATCTTTGCTATTGCATCAGGTCCAAGCCGTTTTCGAAAATGAACCATCATGCTTGGATCAAAGGGTTTTTCATCTTTGTAAGATTCATATCCTAAAAAATATTGCAGGTAATGGTTCTCTCGTATTGTTTCTACCGTTTCTTCATCTGTTAATTGTAATTTCTCTTTTATCAATAATGATCCCAAGGCGAGCCGTACGGTCTTGGCTGTTCTTCCAATTCGTTTTGAAAAACATTTTTTATATTCAGCTTCTATCTCTTCCCATGGAATAATTGCGGCTAATCGTACCCATCGATTATCTTCTCGTAAATGTCCTCCGAAGGGTACATAAAAGTCTTCAAACTCAGGTACCTGTTCCTTTTCCTTATACATCGTTACCCCATAGTAAAGTGCACGCTTTTTAAGGCCTTACCCCTTTCTTCCGTGCACTTCTTATTGAGATTATCTCTGTATTTGCTTCTTTTGTAAAGAGTTGTTTGTTTTTCAGGAAGCCCCAAATATAGGAACAGCTTGTGAAGCAATGGTTGCAATGTTTTGTACCAACTCAGGCTGGAATGTCTATGCCAGCAAGGATGAAACTAAGGGAGATTTTATAATATCTCAGTTCCATAATGGAAAAGTAATAAGATTCCTACTTGAAGTAGGTGGATCAAAAAAAGTAAAAAAATCTGCAGACTTTGTCATCCGAGATGATATTGACCTGCCTGGCCTTACGGCATTACCCCTTTGGCTTCTGGGGATGGGATGGTAAAACGCAGGTCCTGAACAACGACGGGATGGATATAGATTTTACTGATGGATACCAGACCTGATTCGACCACATGCCAGTCCGAGCCTTCATCTTCTTTGGTCTCGATTGCGCCGCCTTCTAAAAAGCAGTAGTGGTGGCCATCGGGGGCGTTAAAACGGACCACCTGGTCATTATAGCGGCGCCGGGATGGATGGGAGATGCGGTATTCGATCATTTCATCTTTCGTGTTAGGCACGTTGATATTTAAAAAGGTTTCCGGTTGCCAGAGGTCGAGGAGTTCATCAATATGATTGATGATATAACGAGCGGCGGTGTCATAATAAAAGGGTTTTGTATGGGAACCCATGCTGACCGCGATAGAGGGGATCCCATGAAGGGCTCCCTGCCGGGCGGCACTGGCGGTTCCCGAGTAGATGATATCGGTCCCCAGATTGGGGCCCTCGTTAATTCCAGAGATGATCACATCGGGCCGAATCGCCAGGTCACCCAGGAGGCTTACAATAATACAGTCTGCGGGGGTTCCCGAACAGGCCCAGACATGCTTTTCCTTTTGTCTGAGCCGGATCGGGCCTTGCATGGTAATACCGTGAGAAATGCCCGATCGGTTTTCTTCAGGAACTACCATATACACCTCATGGGCCCCAAGGGTTTCCAGTTCTTTCTTTAAAGCCCAGATACCATCACAGGCGATACCGTCATCGTTGGTTAAGAGAATTTTCATGGTCACACTATAGCAGAAATGAAGCATAGCGTAAACATGTGAAATCACTTATAACCATTCAGAACTTATGGCAGATAATAAATAATTTAATCTATTTTGTAAAAGGGCAATTCTTGCATCCTCTAAAACACACTCTTGTAATTTAAAATCTAGAACACTAAGCCGCCCTGATACTAGATAATCTTGTGCTAATTTAGTTCTAGATTGTTCTAGTTGATATATCTTCTCAGCAATAGTAATTTTTTCTTTCAAATTTGCATATACACTTTCTCTGCGTAATTTTAACTCATATGCATTTTTTTCCAATTCAATCTGCTTATATTCGTATACCTTTTGTTTACTATTAAAAGTCTCTCTTGCTTTAAATATTGGTAATGAAGGATCAATTGTTATTGATAAACTTGCACTAACACTCCATGAAAATTTCAGATTTCTTTCCCAATAATTTTTAATTGTAATCCAGGGAGAGATATCACCATAATTTTCAGACTGAGGATTCAATGTAGCAGTTATAATGAGATTTGGATCAGATGATAAAATAGCGATATATAATGAGCCCTGGAAACTGGGCCAAAAAAAATGTAAAAATAAGGTGGTAGGAGTACAGAAATAACCTGCCTAACAGGAGGAAACTACCAACATGAGGAAACGATACGATAAGGCATTTAAAGCGAAGGTGGCTCTCGAAGCCCTTCGCGGTGATAAAACGGTCCAGGAACTAGCAGCTCTTTATGAGGTTCATCCAAACATGGTGACCCTCTGGAAGAAACAGCTTCTTGAAGGAGCTGAAGTGCTCTTTGAAAAGCCAGGGAAGGATACGGAACGGCACGAGCTGGAGCAGAAACAGGATGAACTGTATAAACAAATCGGTAAGCTCCAGATAGAGAACGAATTCTTAAAAAAAAAGTACAAACAATTATACGGGACCGAACCGCCGCTATAGAACCGGACTATCCAGACTTATCGATACGAGAGCAATGCCGAATACTGGGAATAACTCGAGCAAGTTATTACTACAAGGCCGTAGAAAAGGACGAAGATAGAGACCTTGCCATTTTGAATGCCATCCTGGAAGAGCTCAAAGTTCACCCGTTTTATGGGTATCGCAAAATAGCTCGTGCCTTAGCAGATATGGGGGTAACACGGAAACAGGTGCGTCGTATCATGCATAAAGCTGGTTTACGGGCCATATATCCCAAAAAACGGACCAGTATTCGCTCTAAAGGGCATAAAAAGTACCCCTATCTGCTTAAAAACATGGTGCTTTGGATTCCTAACCAGGTCTGGGCGACGGATATCACCTACATTAAGCTCGGTAAAGGCTTTGTGTACCTGGTGGTCATACTCGACCTGTATTCTCGTAAGATATTGTCCTGGAAGGTCTCAAATACCATGGATACGGACTTTTGTGTAGCTTCCCTTGAAGAATCAATCAAACAGTGGGGAATCCCGGCTATCTTCAATACGGATCAGGGGAGTCAGTTTACTAGCGAAGCGTTTATTTCAGTCCTTGAATCGTATGGCATTCGTATCAGTATGGATAGCAAAAATCGAGCTCTTGATAATATTTACATGGAACGGGTCTGGCGTACCATCAAGTATGAAGATATTTATATCAAAGACTATCAAACCATGACTGAACTCAAGGAGGGACTAAAAACCTATGTAACTTTTTACAACAGTAAACGGTACCATCAATCGTTGGACTATGCTACACCAGATGAAATCTATGCTCAGGCATTTAGATCTACCCTACCATTAGAGGAGGCTCTCACTGCTTGAGCCCCCATACTCTATCCACCTTATTTTTTCTTTATAATGGTCTTGACAGGTGGGCTCACCGTAATACAATCCTGGCTTAATTGATTCATATTTTTCATTGAATCAATCTTTTTTGAAATACTTTTTATATATATTTCATCCATACTAATCTTCTCCCAATAATCAAAAAATTTTTCAATATCAACATCATCTATCACATTTTTTATATGTAAATCATCAATATAATTCTCATATTCTTTTAATACTGCCCGATACATTTCTAGATCTGTCGTATTTTGAAATCGATCACGATCCCTTTTCGAAATATCAATAAATGAAAGCTTACCAAGTTTAAGCATTTTTTCATCATCTTCGGCCTGCAGCTTCAGTAATTGCTCACGATTTTCATAATTTTTTACTGTCATCTTTGTTAAAAGAAACTTACCGACTTTTTCTATGCCATTATGTTGAGCATAAATATAGGCTTGTAATAAATTCCAATAGGCAACATCCTGTTCAAATCTTCGTAGTCTTCGATTTAATGAATAATTGTAAATTGCTAAATCTTGATTAAATAAATATGGTATATTTACATTAGTGCTAAAATTGGGACTATATAAATAATTTGTAGAATCCTTATTCGGAAAATACATATTTTGATTTGTTTGCAATTGCATATATCCGCCAAATGGAAGCTCTTCCAATAATGATATTTGCAGATCTATTGCAGATTGTTCACCAAAAAAATCGTTTTTAGAAATAGTATAATTTGGATTGATTGAAATCTTAGGTAAGAACTCTAAATCTTTTTGCATTTGAATTATACTAGCGGCCCTATATTCAGCCATCGCTTTTTGGTATAGTACATTATAATTAATAATTAAAGCTGCTATATCATTATATATATTTTTATTTTGTAAATCAGAGATTACCGAACAAACATCCTGGGAAAAACCATTATTTGATTGAAGAATAAATAAATAAATAATAATTAATACTATTATGTTCCTTATCATAGTTATAAGTACAACCCTATATTATTCAAAATAGTAATATATATAGGCTTCGCCTCCAAAATTATTTTTGCTGATACCTCAAGTCCTACACGCAATGGATACTCCCTGCCTTTTGTATCGGTAATACAGGACTTATCCATATCGGTAATAACCTTAAAAACAAGATTTCCTTTTGAATCACTAACGACATCTGGGTAAATTATTATTATTTTACCAGTAGCCCCTTTATATTCATTATATGGGAAAGCAGGAAACTGGAGTTTACAAGTTAAACCATTACTTAATTTACCTATATCTCGAGCAGGAACCATTAATTCCACATGGGGAAGTTCATTATTATCTGGGACAATTTTCATTACTTCCTGACCTGATGCAAGAAAATCTCCGATATTAAATAAGGATGCTTCTTGAATTGTTCCATCAATGGGTGCAATTAAAGTAGAATATTCAATATTTAATAAAACATTCTTTAATTGGCTCTGGACATTATTGCTTTCTAATAAAGCCCTTTCCAATTCATCGAGTATGGTGCTTTTAAACTGACTTCTAAAAGATTCGAGAGTAAACATAGAATAAATATAATTATCTTTAAGATTTTTTATTTTATCATTAGTTGTTGCAGAAGGAGGTAATTCTAATTCTTCTTCCCATAAACGTTTATCTGAATTCATTTTCGATGCAAGACGATTTTCCTCCGTTATAAAAGCATCATATCGTGCCTGGAATACTGGCGAACCTGTTGATATACTTTTTTTATTAAGATATAAGGCATTAGATATTGCATTTAATCCTTCTATCCGAAGTTTTATATCCTTTAACTGAGAAACTAAGGATTCTTTTTGAGCTTCCAGGTTTTCTGTATCTATTTTTAGCAAAATATCACCTTTCTTTACTTTTTGACTTCTTTTATAATTCAATAATACAATTTTTCCTGCAAACACATTTTTAATTATAGATACATCCATTTCGGGTCGTATAATGCCGCTTGCTTTTACAGTAGTTTCATACTTTCCTAAAAAGATAAAACCAATAATGCAGAGCACCAATAAAAAACATAACCAAATAAAATAACGAGCTATAGCTGGAATACGATATGAAAGATATTCTTTCGTTGTTCCTAACATTTCTATAGGCAAAAATTGTACTTTATTCATAAAGATTTCTCCCCTTCTTGTGCAATCTATAACTTCTTATACATGCTATTTTGCCTTATCAATTCTTCATGACATCCGTTCTCTATCACTTGACCATTATTCATAACAAATATTTTATCGCAGTGCTTTATAGTAGAAAGTCGATGAGCAACGATAATTGTAGTTATTCCTTCAGCTAATCTATCTACAGCAGACATAATGATCTTTTCTGAAATACTATCAAGACTTGAAGTAGCTTCGTCTAATATAAGCAATTTTGGCTTTCGTAATAAAACTCTTGCTAACGCAATTCGTTGTCGCTCTCCCCCTGAAAGCGTGGCACCTCGTTCGCCTACTTTTGTAAAGTATCTATCTGGAAGATTGTTTATAAATTCATGAGCATTTGCTGCTATAGCAGCTGAGATTACATCTTTTAAAGTAGGATTCTCAGCACCCCAGGCAATATTTTCTGCAATAGTCCCACTGAATAGAAGAATTTCTTGTGGTACATATCCGATTAAAGAGCGTAAACTATAAGTATCAACATCATTAATATTATAACCATCTATTGTTATTGATCCATCTTCTATTTTATAAAATTTCATTATTAATTTGGTAAGTGTAGATTTCCCTGAACCAGATGGTCCAACAACAGCGATTTTCTCACCTGCATTTATTGACAGATTAATATTCTGAAGATTATATCCTCTTGTTCCATATGTAAAATTAAGATTTTTAATTTCTATAGCACCTTGTATAGTATTTAATTGAATATCACCTTTCGATAGCTCTTCTGTTGGTAACTCAAGTATTTCACTATAACGTTCAGCTGATACAATAGCTTCTTGTAGGTTTGGCTGCAATGAAAGAAGTCTTGCTAAAGGTCCCATAAAATATGAAAGTATCATATTAAATGATATAAGCTGACCTAATGATAACTTTCCCTCTAGAATAGCCAAACTACCTATCCAATATATAGTAAGAGTTCCAACCTGAGAAATTAATACTTGTAATTGATTTTGAATATTACTCATGGTTCCAAGCATTATACCCTTATTAATTGATTCAACTATCAGCCTTTCTACTCTTGCAAAAGCAACATCTTCTGTTGCAAGCGCTTTAATTGTTGTTATGCCATTAATACTTTCAACAATACTAGATTGTTTTTCAGCATCAATTTTTGCTTTTTCTTTTATCTTTCTCTTATATTGTTTTGCAAATATCCATGATATAATAGTAGATAGTATAACTGAAATAATTGCAATGATTATTAAAGATGAACCAAAGGCAAAAAGAACAAATGTACCGAGTATTATCATAATACTATCAATAACAACTGACATTGTTGTCATTGATATAGCATTTCTTATAATCTCAATATCATTAAGGCGTGAAATTATTTCACCGACCTTACGTTTACCGAAGAAATCCATTGGAAGATGAAATACATGAAATAAATATTTAAATATTAAAACTGCATCTATTTTATTACTTAGGGCCTACTGAAAATGTCTAAAAATGATATTTCAAAACTTTTTTACGTTAAAATGGGTTTAATTTAGTATACTAAAACTTTCAAATATGATTTATGAGGTTTAAAACCAAGTAAAAATAAAAAGCGCATAAAAAGATCCCTCAGGATTTTTTCACAGTTGGTCAGCAATACACATACCATAATTGCTGTTTCACTAGTTTCGCGTAATTTTTCATAGATTGTACCAAGACCAAACTTTCGTTTCATATATCCAAAGCCACCTTCAATCGCTTGTCGAATGGCTTCGTCAAGTCTTTGAATCTTTCGTAGCTGTCGTACTATCTTTTTATTCTCTAATGTTTCTTTAATCGGTCTGCCTAAGGGTGGTCCAGACAATCGTATTCCTCGAGCTTCACAATAGGCTCGGTTTGCTCGTGTCCGATATATTTTATCGGCATGCACCGATTCCGGATATCGACCACATCGCCTCTTATATTTTTCTATTTGTGTTGGCAAATCTTCTTGTTCGTTATAGGGTTCCCATTGTAATCGATCTATAAAAATCATCCCGTGTTCGGTCATCGATGCTGATAGTTTTGCTCCGAATTCAAAGGCCGCTTTTGCTTTACCTCGGGCTATTGGTCGTACATGGGGTTGACTGATACTGACGATTTTTCCCGATATCGAATGGGTCTTTCCCTTATACATCTGTACCTGTTGCCGGTAAACCTCATGTATCACGATAAGATCACGTCGCTGTTTTGCACTCAACGTTGTACTGGGAACCTTGTTTTGTAATTCATTGATAGTCCGTAAATTACGTCGTATGTATTGGAGTTGGGTCCGAATCGCTCTGCGTATTTCTTTTTTTGTTCTTCGTCGCCCTCGTATAAAATTGAGATATTTGATACGGGCCTGTTTTCTATAGGTTCGTGGTTTTATGGTGAGCTCACTCGCTTCATATAACGTATCAATTATCTTTTCTGTTTTCCTTCGCGCTTCATCCAATAAAGTGACATCATGGGGATGCCGGATATCCTGGGGGACGCACGTGGCATCTATAATGAGTTGCCCTCGATTTCCATGATCATGGTCATCCTTTTGGTTTTCTTTGTTCTGTTTTTTTTCAGATTCTGCTTCTACCTGTTCTTGATACCGTTTCGCTATCAACTCATTTATCTGTGCTATTGCATCAGGTCCAAGCCGTTTTCGAAAATGAACCATCATGCTTGGATCAAAGGGTTTTTCATCTTTGTAAGATTCATATCCTAAAAAATATTGCAGGTAATGGTTCTCTCGTATTGTTTCTACCGTTTCTTCATCTGTTAATTGTAATTTCTCTTTTATCAATAATGATCCCAAGGCGAGCCGTACGGTCTTGGCTGTTCTTCCAATTCGTTTTGAAAAACATTTTTTATATTCAGCTTCTATCTCTTCCCATGGAATAATTGCGGCTAATCGTACCCATCGATTATCTTCTCGTAAATGTCCTCCGAAGGGTACATAAAAGTCTTCAAACTCAGGTACCTGTTCCTTTTCCTTATACATCGTTACCCCATAGTAAAGTGCACGCTTTTTAAGGCCTTACCCCTTTCTTCCGTGCACTTCTTATTGAGATTATCTCTGTATTTGCTTCTTTTGTAAAGAGTTGTTTGTTTTTCAGGAAGCCCTACTTATATGCATAATTATTTGGTTTCTTGAAATACTAATAAATGTTTGAAACATAATCAAACCAAGATATCCAATAGACATAGTAGCAAGCGTAATTTTTAATCCAGATGAAAGCACTTCATCTATTAAAAATCTGAAATAAAATGAACTGGTAATTCCTATCAAACTTAATAAAACACTCGCAATTATAACTTCTATAATGTATATTTTATACAGTTTTAGAATCTCTAATATATTATTAAAAAAGCTTTTTGATTCATGTGTGCTATAAAAATTTGCTTCTGGTTCTATAAGAAACAGTACTCCACTCCATGTTTCTATAAATGTATCGATTTTAATTCTTTTTATTCCAGTAGCTGGATCTGCAATTACTATATTATTCTTTTTTGCCTTGTAAACAACTACATAATGATCAATATAATCTTGTATAATATGTGCAATACAAGGAACTGGCAATTCATTTGGCAATTTCTTTCCTTTGGAAACCAAACCTTTACACATAAATCCTAAAGCTTTAGCTGAACGAACAATTCCTAAGCCTGATGTTCCCATTAGATCAGTACCAGCTAATGTTCTTATTTTTGCAAAACTTATAGTTTTCCCATAATATTTTGCAATTGATGCAATACAAGCAACTCCACAATCAGTTTCGTCATGTTGAAGAACCACCGTATATTTCATAATTGATTAATTATCCTTACTTTCATAAAATATTAATGAATTAAATTACTTTCCGAGCCATATATTTATTATGACTCGGAAAAAGAAAAATATTAATTATCCTTTTTAAAATTTATATATTTTAACCATTTAGTCTTATTTATATAATCAAAAGTAATTGGGCTGAAAGTAATATTAATAACGCTAAATTGTTCTAAAATAGAAACTTCATTTTCTGCAATAAAACTTATCATGCTATTAGATAAATCTAGCTCGGGTTTATTTTTAACATTTATCAGCTTTGGAATAGATGTTAATTGTGGTACTGTATATATTTGTATTTTTTTTAATTTTGTTAATTTTGATAAATCAAGAGGTTTATTTTGTTCTTCTTTTAAGAGATAAACATTCAAACTGATATTTTCTAATTGTGTCATATCAGATAAGAATTGCAAATTTGGTACTGTTACAGATGCCATATAAAGACTTTTTAATTTTTTTAAAGAACATAAAAAAGTCCAGTCTTTAATATTACTTACATTATATACTTCTAATTCTTCTAAATCTAAAAGTTTCTCAAGATTTTTAACCTCTATTATTTGACCTTCTTCACTATCATAGAATGTAAATTTCTTGCTTTCAGCTTTAAGCTTCTGTATTTGTTGTCTGCCATCCTTATAAAGAAGCTTGATTTCTACATCCTGTGCAAATAATGAGATATTGAAAGTAATAATTAAAAATAATAACAAATTATTTTTCTTTTTCATCTTAATTTTCTCCTAATTATTTAATTGAACAAAAACTGCTGTGGAACCTGTTCCGCCTTTTCCATTATTATCTATTGCGAATGTATATGTTTTAGGGACAGGAGTATCTAAACCATTAGTCTCCCAAACAGTGTATGTTTTACCATCTGCTGAACATTCATAATACTCCATATGGTCTTTAGCATTACCAGAGGTTGAAGCCCAATCATAAAATATATATCCCTTACTTCCAGCTATAGGTTTATTTCCAGCCTTTGTTGCAAATTGATTTTCATAAATCGTATTTACTGTTACTTTATTCCAATCTCCCGTTCCAGGATTGGTTATTCCATGTTCCACTGCCGTATTATAAGCAATTATGTCACAATGATAATCACTAGGATTTGTACACACTTGTTCTGCGGGTACTGCGCTTGCAATATTCCAATATGAATTCAAAGAACCGGCAGTAGTATATCCAGTACTGGATCCAACATTTGGATAGCCTGTGTTGTAACTTCCTACACTTGAATAGCTGCTATTTGGTGCTGTAGCATATCCTCCATTTACTTTGATGAGTTCTCCATGGTCTAGTTCCTGGAATCCTTCTAGAAACATTTTCATTTCAGCCTTCCTTGTTCCAGATTACATAATTGTAGCAGTCTGGAAAACCTTTAATATCTAATCCTTCATACGAAGGACTTTGCCAGGGATAATGTATTGCATTTTGCAATATATTCCAGTCTTCCGCATGTTCCATCTGTATTGTCTGCCATGCAAATTGTTTTGATGGTTTTATTTCCATTGCAGCACATAATTAATTAGCATTACCAGATACGACGACTGCACATATTCCTGTTGAATTTGATTGAGAAATAAGTATAAACCAACCAGAAAAATCGAAGATCTCAAAAACACCCTTTTTATTAAAATCTATAGAAGAAAGTTTATATCCTCCATTTATACTATTGATTGGAACACGCCATTTAGTATCCTTGAAAAGGATAAGATAATAATTAAATTCTTTCATTCGTGATTCAGAATACGTTCCAGGAAAACCAGATTTTTCATTTATAGCTGTTAACTTAATAAAATAAGGATCCATGTTACCAGTTGAAGAAAAGACTTCTGATAGTATTAGAAAAATCTCTTTACGGAACGAATTATTTATAGGCTCAGATATAATTGAAGATAATAATTCGCCTGCTTCTTTCTTGTCAATAAAATAGCCCTTTGTTGGCGCAGAATTTTGTGCATAGATTTTGCTACTGATTATTATCAGTGCCATTATTAGTAGTTTCTTCATTATTGTATCCTCGCATATAATGCGTTTAGAGAATTCCCATAATTTGAATTAAATTGATCAGCAGACATGCCATAGGCAAATGTCGATACACTACCCGGTTTAGTTTGTTGAGCAACATTAAATGTACCATCACTATTCCTTTGCACGAGAAATGCATGTCCTTGATTTATTCCAAGATAATACTGACCCGTTTGCAACTGTGCTGAATTATAAAGCTCATCAGAATTGGCAGCTGCAACATTGTTGTAATGATTTGCACAATTAGTACCCCAAGGATTTGAAAACCCTTTAACATAATGGCCAGATTGGTTCATAACTTCATAAGCCCAGACATCACAGTCATTAGTACCAATAATATATTGTTGGACTAGATTACTATTAATGGCTTGCTCCAATGTGGGGGTAGGAGAACTTACTGTTGGAGAAGTTGTCTGGGTATATATACTCGCAATATTCCAATATGAATTCACAGAACCAATAGTAGTATAACCATAAACAGAACCAACATTTAAATATCCTGTGCTCGAACTTCCTGCATTTGAATAACCATTATTCTGAACCGCTGTAGTATTTGTAGTGTCAGCCCAGATAGTAGCATACCCACCATTTACATTGATGAGCGCCGCATGGTCCAGTTCCTGGAATCCTTCTAGAAACATTTTCATTTCAGCCTTCCTTTAAGCGATTACTATATTCTGGGAACTTCTAAAAACTTCAGTTTTTAGAAGTCTACTTTAGCTTATATGCAAATCCTGTAAGGATTTGCTCAGGCGCCCTAAAAATCTAACCGATTTTTAGAGGCGCTCTTCTGCTTTAAAAATAAATATATTTTAAAGCGGAATTATTTATTATTTTTATTTTGCAATTATTAATAAGTATACAAAAAATATAAACCCAAGAGAGGTAAAAGGTATACTTATATAACCCATTTTTAATAAATATTTCTTTTTATCTTCATTATCATACATAGGGTGCTTTAAAATACCTTTTCCTATCAAAATGCTACGCAAAGAATTTAAAAAAAGATAACCAAAAGAAAATACAAGTAAAATTAATCCTATATTAGTTTTCATAACAAATCCTTAATATATTAATGTCTACAATTACCCTATAATTATGGTAAAGGAGAAACAATTGGAATCCCATTTTCTTCACCAGTTATTGGCGAAGCTAAATTTACATACATATCTCCTGGGTTTGCTTTAGTGTGTTGTATACCAGCACTTACTAAATTTGCGCCATCAGCCATTACATTAATTCCTACAAACACACTACTACCTCCAGATACTTCAGCGGCAGCAACACCACCAACAAAACCAGCAATCATTTCGGCAGAACCAATTATAATTTGTAGAATTGTTTCATTATTTGTTAATTTTTCTCCACTATTTTTATCAAACCAACTAGATGCAACATTTAAGTAGCCGTTTTTTGAGATGAGTGAGCCTGTGCTCGAACTTCCTGCATTTGAATAGCCATTATTCTGAACCGCTGTAGTATTTGTAGTGTCAGCCCAGATAGTAGCATATCCACCATTTACATTGATGAGTTCCGCATGGTCCAGTTCTTGGAACCCTTCTAGAAACATTTTCATTTCAGCCTTCCTTACTCCAGATTACATAATTGTAGCAGTCTGGAAAACCTTTAATATTGAATCCTTTTTTTTCCGCTTCTTTCATTCTTTAATAGCCTTTGCTAATATTGTATAAATATTAACAAAGGCTATTATTTTATATACTAATAATATTTTTTTATTTCTTCTGGTAATCTTTCACCTTCTCTTAATATGGGGAGATTTGCAAGCTTTTCATATTCTTCTTTGATATTCATTACAGGATTCGCATCTATATTTATTAAAGAATACTGCTTTAATAACTGAATATCTTCATCACTAATATGTGAAATATTACAGTTATCTATTGCGAGATAAGGCTTAGTATTCACATGTACAAATAGCGGAACCCTCTCTAAGTTGTATACAGAAAACCGAAGAAATTTTAATTTTTTAAGCGCTGATAAATCTATTGGTTCTGAACGTATTTTTTCTATATCTTTTTTATCTAACGCTAACATATCAATATCTATAACCTCTAAGTTACTCATTTTTTCAAGAAAATGTAAATCATGTATTTCACAAACAACAAACCCTATATTCTTTAAATTTATACATTTAGTCAGAAAGCTATAATCTTTTATTGATGTAACACGATATATATCTATTTGCTCTAATTTCTTTAAAGCATCAAGATTTTTTATATCGGTTATTTCGTACGGAAATTGATCGCTTTCACTTATAGTAATTTTACTAATATCAGAATCTACTTTTCTAATAACATTTCCTGTTGTTGTAACAAATAGTATATCTATTGTCTCTGAAAACAGAGCCGCAGTAAATAATAAACATATCATGCAAATAAAATATATTTTCTTCATTTCTATTTACCTCTTTTTATTGCAAAGCAACAAATTTCGCTATAGTTCCATCACGGCAGGAACCATTTATATCAGAATAATAGTCATAAACCTTAGGGGTGGGATCTTCTATTCCTTTTGTAACCCATACAGTATAGTGGTGTCCATCCGCAGATGCTTCAAAGTATTCCATATGGTCCATAGTGCCATCATTTCCATCATCATAAAAAATGTAACCTTTCTGGTTTGCTGAAAAAGAAGCACCAGCCTTTGTTGCAAATTGATTTTCATAAATCGTATTTACTGTTACTTTATTCCAATCACCTGTCCCTGGGTTCGATACTCCATGTTCCACTGCTTCATTATAGGCTATAATGTCACAATGATAATCATCAGGATTTGTACAAACCTGCTCTGCGGGTACTGCGCTTGCAACATTACCATAGGGATTTACCGAACCAATCGCAATGTAACCATAAATTGAACTATTAGTAGAATAACCCGAGCCAAGACTTCCTGCATTTGAATAGTCATTATTCTGAACCGCTGTAGTATTTGTAGTGTCAGCCCAGATAGTAGCATACCCACCATTTACATTGATGAGCGCCGCATGGTCCAGTTCCTGGAATCCTTCTAGAAACATTTTCATTTCAGCCTTCCTTGTTCCAGATTACATAATTGTAGCAGTCTGGAAAACCTTTTATATCTAATCCTTCATACGAAGGACTTTGCCAAGGATAATGTATTGCATTTTGCAATATATTCCAGTCTTCCGCATATTCCATCTGTATTGTCTGCCATGCATAGCTATCGCTGATGTTGATGAGATCAGGTTGATATAGTTCACGCCTCCTTTAATTTAACATACAGCTTAATTTTCCTTCCTTAAAAAATATTTCCGCTAACCTATTTAAGGATAAAATATTTCTCCTTTTATATTTACATAGCATTCCTTATTTTTGTACTCCATTCTAAAAATACCATTTATATCATCTAAATATTTATTATATTTAATTGGACTTATCAAATTTCCAAAATAATCTTCAATATGTACATACCAATTCCCTTGTGAATCCTTTTTAGAGACTGCAAGAAATTCTGTACATACATTACCATTATCTAAAATCCAATTCTCAATAATTTGATTTACTATATCTTTTTTTATATCATATCTTCTATAATTCTCTTTAGGTTCAGAGATAAGATTTATATATGCAATATTGTGTTTTATATTAGAACATTGTCTAAACAGAACAGTTCCTACTTTTTCGCCATTAGCATCTACAAGATAAGAGACATATTTATTTTGTACATCTGTTACAGCCCAATAACCTTCTCCTTTATAATCTATAAACTCATAAATACAAGGAATTCTTATTTTACCATTTCTATCTATTACACCATATTTATCATTACTTTTTATAATAGCATATCCGTCTTTAAAAGAATAACACCAATCAGCTTTAAAATCTGGAAATTCATTTTCATTATTAATATTTATATATATAGATTTTTCATCTTTATTTATTTTTATCGGTGCAACACCTTCTTTAAAATCTAATGCCCAGTAAAGATTACTTATTAACAATTTTCCTTTTTCATTTATATATCCATATTTACCGTTTTTATCTTTAAACCTTGACCAACCATTATACATAGGATACAACTCTTCTATATTATTTATAGTGTATACAATTTCATTATTTTTGTTTACTAACCCCCATGTTTTACTATCTAACTTTACATTAGAATATTCTCCTGTAAAGAATCCTGCATATTCATACATAGATGGTATAATAATATTTAGATTATTATCAATTACACCCCATTTACCATCATTTCCTATATATGGACGATTTAAATAATCATCGCACAAACCATTTAATACTGGAAAAAATAAAAATATTATAAACAATAAGTAAAAATTATTTTTTTTCATAATTATTTCCCTAAATAATAATAATCAAAATCGTTATATCCATAGGTGTTTTGGAATTGTTGTATAGACGGATAATCTTCTTTTAATTCAGATGATCTGGAATGTTGATATAAAGTACAACTACCATCTGAATGAAGTTCAAGTATTCCAGTATGTGAAATAAAATTATTAGTTGGTTTATGATCTGTCATTAAAACTACACTAAAACCTGTTTGTGGTACATTTGCAGTTTTACCTTCCAACATTTTTTCATGTTGATCAACATCATTAGATATCGCAGAACCCCATATATAAGAAATATCTATTCCAGCATCTTTCAAAACTTTTTCCACCCAAATATCACAATCATTTTTTCCATAAATATATTGTTCATTTGAATGAGAATTTATGCTATCATTAATGGCAGTTGTAATATTATTTCCTTCATTTAGCACTGCGCTTGCAACATTACCATAGGGATTTACCGAACCAATCGCAATGTAACCATAAACAGAACCAACATTTAAATATCCTGTGCTCGAACTCCCTGCATTTGAATAGCCATTATTCTGAACCGCTGTATTATTTGTAGTGTCAGCCCAGATAGTAGCATATCCACCATTTACGTTGATGAGTTCCGCATGGTCCAGTTTCTGGAATCCTTCTAGAAACATTTTCATTTCAGCCTTCCTTTAAGCGATTACAATATTCTGCTTTAAAAACAAATATATTTTAAAGCGGAATTATTTATTATTTTTATTTTGCAATTATTAATAAGTATACAAAAAATATAAACCCAAGAGAGGTAAAAGGTATACTTATATAACCCATTTTTAATAAATATTTCTTTTTATCTTCATTATCATACATAGGGTGCTTTAAAATACCTTTTCCTATCAAAATGCTACGCAAAGAATTTAAAAAAAGATAACCAAAAGAAAATACAAGTAAAATTAATCCTATATTAGTTTTCATAACAAATCCTTAATATATTAATGTCTACAATTACCCTATAATTATGGTAAAGGAGAAACAATTGGAATCCCATTTTCTTCACCAGTTATTGGCGAAGCTAAATTTACATACATATCTCCTGGGTTTGCTTTAGTGTGTTGTATACCAGCACTTACTAAATTTGCGCCATCAGCCATTACATTAATTCCTACAAACACACTACTACCTCCAGATACTTCAGCGGCAGCAACACCACCAACAAAACCAGCAATCATTTCGGCAGAACCAATTATAATTTGTAGAATTGTTTCATTATTTGTTAATTTTTCTCCACTATTTTTATCAAACCAACTAGATGCAACATTTAAGTAGCCGTTTTTTGAGATGAGTGAGCCTGTGCTCGAACTTCCTGCATTTGAATAGCCATTATTCTGAACCGCTGTAGTATTTGTAGTGTCAGCCCAGATAGTAGCATATCCACCATTTACATTGATGAGTTCCGCATGGTCCAGTTCTTGGAACCCTTCTAGAAACATTTTCATTTCAGCCTTCCTTGTTCCAGATTACATAATTGTAGCAGTCTGGAAAACCTTTAATATTGAATCCTTTTTTCCGCTTCTTTCATTCTTTAATAGCCTTTGCTAATATTGTATAAATATTAACAAAGGCTATTATTTTATATACTAATAATATTTCTTTATTTCTTCAGGTAGTTTATCCCCCTCTCTTAATATTGGAAGTTTTGCAAGTTTTTCATATTCTTTTTTATTATTCACCACTGGATTTGCATCTATATTTATTAATGAATATTGTCCTAATAACTGTATATCTTCATCGGTAATTTTAGAAATATTATTATTATCTATAGCTAGATAGGGCTTAGTATTCACATGTATAAATAGCGGGACTCTCTCAAGATCATGTGCAACAAATCGAAGAAATTTTAAATATTTAAGCCCTGATAGATCAATCGGTTCTGAACGTATTTTTTCTAAATCATTTTTATTTAATTTTAATAATTCAATATCAATCATCTCTAAGTTACTCATTCTTTCAAGAAAATGTAGATCATATACTTTACAATTTGCAAACCCTAAATATTTTATATTCTTGCATTTTGTTAGAAAACTATAGTCTTTAATGGTTGTAACATTATATATATCTATTCGTTCTAATTTTTTTAGAGCATCAAGATTTTTAATATTGGTTATATCATAAGGAAATTGATCACTTGCACTAATAGTAATCATTTTAACATCTGAATCTACTTTTCTAATAACATTGCCTTTTGTAGTAATAAATAGTATATCTACTGTATCTGAGAACAGAGCCGCAGTAAATAATAAACATATCATGCAAATAAAATATATTTTCTTCATTTCTATTTACCTCCTTTTATTGCAAAACAACAAATTTTGCAATCGTTCCAGTTTTGGCATGACCATTAATATCAGAATTATAATCATAAACCGTTGGTGTTGGATTATTTTTTCCATCCGTAGTCCATACAGTATAGTGGTGTCCATCCGCAGATGCTTCAAAGTATTCCATATGGTCCATAGTGCCATCATTTCCATCATCATAAAAAATGTAACCTTTCTGGTTTGCTGAAAAAGAAGCACCAGCCTTTGTTGCAAATTGATTTTCATAAATCGTATTTACTGTTACTTTATTCCAATCACCTGTCCCTGGGTTCGATACTCCATGTTCCACTGCTTCATTATAGGCTATAATGTCACAATGATAATCATCAGGATTTGTACAAACCTGCTCTGCGGGTACTGCGCTTGCAACATTACCATAGGGATTTACCGAACCAATCGCAATGTAACCATAAATTGAACTATTAGTAGAATAACCCGAGCCAAGACTTCCTGCATTTGAATAGCCATTATTCTGAACCGCTGTATTATTTGTAGTGTCAGCCCAGATAGTAGCATATCCTCCATTTACTTTGATGAGTTCCCCATGGTCCAGTTCCTGGAATCCTTCTAGAAACATTTTCATTTCAGCCTTCCTTGTTCCAGATTACATAATTGTAGCAGTCTGGAAAACCTTTAATATCTAATCCTTCATACGAAGGACTTTGCCAGGGATAATGTATTGCATTTTGCAATATATTCCAGTCTTCCGCATGTTCCATCTGTATTGTCTGCCATGCAAATTGTTTTGATGGTTTTATTTCCATTGCAGCACATAATTAATTAGCATTACCAGATACGACGACTGCACATATTCCTGTTGAATTTGATTGAGAAATAAGTATAAACCAACCAGAAAAATCGAAGATCTCAAAAACACCCTTTTTATTAAAATCTATAGAAGAAAGTTTATATCCTCCATTTATACTATTGATTGGAACACGCCATTTAGTATCCTTGAAAAGGATAAGATAATAATTAAATTCTTTCATTCGTGATTCAGAATACGTTCCAGGAAAACCAGATTTTTCATTTATAGCTGTTAACTTAATAAAATAAGGATCCATGTTACCAGTTGAAGAAAAGACTTCTGATAGTATTAGAAAAATCTCTTTACGGAACGAATTATTTATAGGCTCAGATATAATTGAAGATAATAATTCGCCTGCTTCTTTCTTGTCAATAAAATAGCCCTTTGTTGGCGCAGAATATTGTGCATAGATTTTGCTACTGATTATTATCAGTGCCATTATTAGTAGTTTCTTCATTATTGTATCCTCGCATATAATGCGTTTAGAGAATTCCCATAATTTGAATTAAATTGATCAGCAGACATGCCATAGGCAAATGTCGATACACTACCCGGTTTAGTTTGTTGAGCAACATTAAATGTACCATCACTATTCCTTTGCACGAGAAATGCATGTCCTTGATTTATTCCAAGATAATACTGACCCGTTTGCAACTGTGCTGAATTATAAAGCTCATCAGAATTGGCAGCTGCAACATTGTTGTAATGATTTGCACAATTAGTACCCCAAGGATTTGAAAACCCTTTAACATAATGGCCAGATTGGTTCATAACTTCATAAGCCCAGACATCACAGTCATTAGTACCAATAATATATTGTTGGTCTAGATTACTATTAATGGCTTGCTCCAATGTGGGGGTAGGAGAACTTACTGTTGGAGAAGTTGTCTAGGTATATATACTCGCAATATTCCAATATGAATTCACAGAACCAATAGTAGTATAACCATAAACAGAACCAACATTTAAATATCCTGTGCTCGAACTCCCTGCATTTGAATAGCCATTATTCTGAACCGCTGTAGTATTTGTAGTGTCAGCCCAGATAGTAGCATACCCACCATTTACATTGATGAGCGCCGCATGGTCCAGTTCCTGGAATCCTTCTAGAAACATTTTCATTTCAGCCTTCCTTGTTCCAGATTACATAATTGTAGCAGTCTGGAAAACCTTTAATATCTAATCCTTCATACGAAGGACCTTGCCAGGGATAATGTATTGCATTTTGCAATACATTCCAGTCTTCCGAATGTTCCATCTGTATTGTCTGCCATGCAAATTGTTTTGATGGTTTTAAATAAAAGATATACAAGTTATTGATTACAATTCTGTATAATTCTTTAAGAGCAATTTCTGGGTTTATAACCCATTCCCATGCACCAACGACAAAAACATATGCAAAAGTATTATCTTCATACACTAACGATTCAAGCCGTGAATATAGTCCATCCTTATTTTTAGTAGTAACAGAACAGAGTTCCCAATTTTCAGGGATTCCTTCGGAACTATTTTCTAGTTCGCCAACTGTTAATAACAAAACTTTTTTATCTTTATATAGTGGAATATTATATGAAAGAACTGAATAAAGTAGTTCTTTTACTTTATCCGCATCTGAATTATTAAAAGTAGTTTTAAATTGCTGTAACGATTTATAAAATGAAGCGTTGTATGCCATTTGCAAATTTGGTAAACGATTCTTATGTATCTGCTTAAAAAGTGTATAGTGTGCCCATGCAGACCTTTGCCATGTCCATTTTAAGGATTCTTGATAACCATTTTCAATAATATCTTGATAGGCATTATAATTCCTTACGACCTCTTTTATAGTTTTAGCTAACGAATGAGGATCGCTTTTTATAGTTACACAGGTTTTACCTGGTACGGCATATTCATCCATTCCTAGGTGTTCAGTACAAAGCAATAAACAATGGGATGCCATTGCTTCAAGGCCAACAAGGCCAAAAGGTTCATAATTACTTGGCATTACTACAATATCTGTTTTTGCGTACGCACTGTACAGTGCTTCTCCTTCCAGATGGTCACAGGTTTCAAATAAATCCAAATACACTGATGGAATTTCAGATCCCTTACCATAGAGAGAAAAAATCACCTTATACTGTTGTAAGAATTCTTTTTCTAGCAAAGCAGCTGCCTGGATAAAGTTTAAAAATCCTTTCTGCACATTTTCAAAACGACCGAAATAGGCGATATGAATATTTTCAGGGTCTTTCTTTGCATAATAGTTTTTATTATTTATTCCAAGGGGGACCACAACAGGAGATACCTTAGGGTTATATTGAGATAATATTCGTTTTGCTACAAAAGACGAATACACAATTACAATCGCTTATCGTGAAATAGCACATCGTTCAGTTTTAAACTCCTGGAAATAAATATCATTCATTCCCTGAAGAGAAAGGAGATCTGCAAACAGCAAATGAGATGAATAAACTACATTGTGTTCAAACCTGAAAGGAAGAAATGTAAGCCGATCGTTGCAGTGTATAATGTCTGGTTTATAGGTCTGTAGAATCGAATTAATCTGACTTCTGAGACTGGCAGCATTTTCAAGTAGCCGAGCTTCTATATTAAATGCATCAAAGGAAAAAGCTGGCTTAAAAACGTAATCAATGTATTCATCCCTGGGCGGCATGGGTTCCTGATTATAATGGAAATAAACGGTAACAACTGTGCAGTATTGTTTTAATGCCCTGGTAAATTCTCTAGTAAAGGTCCCAAGTCCACCATAAAGCTGTTAAGGATGTTCCGATGTAATAAACAGTACTTTCATAATTTTTTATAACATTCCTCCTAAATTCCCATATAGTCAATTATGGGCGCCTCATAACACTCAAATCGTATATATCCATCATTTAAATTGCAGCTGCACTTTAAGAGAAGCTCTCTTGAATTCTAAAATAATACAGATCATTTTAGATCCTTTGCATTAATTGATGCGGATTACAAGGAAATTTTCTTTTGGATTTTCAAAAAAATCATGCACCTTCACTCCCGGGCAGAGCCGGCACCTTTGCCGCTATCGCTGATGTCGATGAGGCTTGGCGGATAGGGTTGGAAAAAACTCTGATTCCGCAGATATTCCTGATCGAACCGGGCAATCCAGGATTGGAGGACGGTCTGACAAGCGCTTAAGGGAAGGCGCCCCTGTTGATAGGCCTCCAGGAGCTCAAGAAAATGGGACCGCTCTCCGGATTCAAGTTGCTGGGAGCAGTAGCCAAAGGCATGGAGCAGCACATTTACCACTGCCCCTCGTCGGGGTATTTTCTGAAATATACGGGGAAGCAGGGCCTGATAGGCGGCAAAAACCTCCGGAGTAGGAAGCTGTTCATGGTTAGCCACCAAACGGCCCAGGTCTCTCATGACGGACTGGTTACAGGCCATAAACAGCAGTTTGTTCCGGGTATGAAAGGCAACTAAATCTTTCATGGTGCCCTTGGCTTTTGCTTCCCGAAAGGCTGCGCGGGTAAAGATGGCGGTATAAAAATGTTCCCGGATGGTAAAGTTATTAAGCCGGCCCTCATTTTCTTCCGGAATGTCAGGATAGGTTGATAAGAGAGCTTCGGCCCATAAACCGCGGCCTTTGCCGTTCTGTGCCGCCTTGGGGTCAGCACTGGCATAGATTTTTACATCCCGGTTACCGCAGGAGGGAGATTTTTCTTTAAGGATTGCCCCATCCAATTCACCAAGCCGGGCAACTTCGGCGGAACAATAGGAGCGCATTTCATCGGTATAAAATCGGCCCGTTGCCACCTGATACAGGGCAAGGGAACCTTCCTGACGGACGAGCCGGACCGGATCCCGGGGAACACCGAGGCCGATATCCGCCTCTGGGCACCGGGTTACCGGTTCAATATAGGGCTTCAGGGCCCGAACAAAGTCACAGCCAATCATCGCACCGTTCCAGCGGCATGCATCAAATTCTATACAGCGGCTTATGAAAATACGAGGTTTTGGGAAAACCTGCACCAGAGCCATGGGGACCTCCTAGAATTGAGGCTGTCCCGTAACTTAGAAAGTTGCGGGACAGCTTCTTTAATGTCGTATTTTCGTAGGATTTTAGCGGTTTTACCTGGTTTTAATACCTCAAAAGGGTTAAAACGCTAAAATTCGAGAAAACACAAGGGCTGTCTGATAACTAACAGAGTTATCAGACAGCCTCAATTACCATCTATAGCTATTTTGATGTATACTCTTCCTATGGTAAATACCAAAACCGCAAATATCGAAGACTATCTTGCGTGGCGGGGAGACCTTTCCTTTAGGGAAGGGCCCTTTAATCCGGTGGATAACCTTATTTTCAGTGTCTTTGCCTACCTGCCCCTGGATGGCTTCGTACCCCCGGAGCCTGGCAGACAGGGGCCTACGGCGGCCGATGTGGCAAGGGAATTTGCAAAACTCGATGCAAGGGCCATGAAAGTCCGGGGCTTTTCCGAACGGATGGCCCGGCATATCAGCTTTTTCAGGCAGGCCGCGGAAACAAGGCGGTTTGCGGGGGTGCGGCTCTCGGGCTTTCAGAACCGGTTCGACAAGGACGAAGAGACCCAATTCGCCGCGGTCAGCTTTAGCCTGGAAGACGGGAGCCACTATATTGCCTTTCGGGGAACCGACTCTACCGTGGTGGGCTGGAAAGAAGACTTTAACATGAGTTTTATGACCCCCGTTCCAGCCCAGCGTCTCGCCGCAGCATACCTGGAAAGGGCCGCTCAGAAACTGCATGGGAAACTCCGTATCGGGGGCCACTCCAAGGGGGGTAACCTGGCGGTTTATGGGGCTGTCTGTTCTTCCTGGTGGACCCGGCGGCGGATTTTGGGGGTATACAACAACGACGGCCCCGGGTTTGATAAGGCAACCATCGCCAAGGATGGCTTTAGGGCTTTGCAGGGGAGGCTCTATGCTTACGTGCCCCAGTCATCAATCATAGGGATGCTTTTGGAACATTCTGAAACCTACACGATTGTACAAAGCACCCAGAAGGGTATTGCCCAGCATGACCCCTATTCGTGGACCCTGCGGGGGCCCGCCTTTGTATGCGTAGACACCGTAACCGACACGAGCCGTTTCATCGATACAACGATTAAGGAATGGCTGGGTTCGCTTCCACCAGAAGAACGGCGCAAGTTCATCGATGCCCTCTTTGACATTCTTGAGGCTACGGATATTACCAGTTTTTCTGAGCTGTCTACCAATTGGTTCCAGCGGGCCCGGGCTATGGCTGATGCTATTTCCAATCTGGACGAGGAAAGCCGCACCATGTTGATGAAAACCCTGGGCCTTCTGTTTGACACCATTAAAACAAACCTTAAGCTGCTGGTACCCTTTGGGGAAAATACTGGTAACCGTTGAAAAAATCAGCGAATTAACCCATACTCATCCTCATGCGGTCCCTTTTCTCCGTTCTGCCAGAAAACTTCTTCGTACCTCTGGCGAGCCCCAACCGAATCCATTATGGCGCCAGCCTCCTCATTTTTTATCGCCTTTTCCAGGAACAGACCGGCGGGGTGGAACGGGGTCAGCTGGTCAGTAAAATTGCCGAGTACCTGGCCCAGCAGGATGAGCCCCTTAAGGAGGAAGCCTTTACGGATGTGCTCGATGAGGCGGCGGAGGAAGCTGGGGAGAATCCGGAAGAGGAAGAAGCAAACCAAGTTGATGAGGGGGGCCGAGATCCGTTGCGGGCCGCCGCTTCGCGTATCTACATCGGCTCATAGCCTATGGCTGGCTTGGGGAGGAATTGCTCCCGGACTATACCCGGATGATCACCATAGCGGCCCCTGCGAAGCCCTTTTTCGAGGCCCTCCTGACCACCGAAGAGGGGAGCCGCATAGAATATGAAAGCCATATTGTAGCGATTTATGCATCAATCTGTTCCGATGTGGCAAAGGAAAACGGCCACTATGCGGTCCTTAATGCCCATGAACATCTAAGCCGCCTTATCGATTCTCTTAAGGTGCTTTCCCAAAATATTCGCTCCCATTATGAGGTACTGATCCAACAGCAAAGTGGCGGCGATATTCCGGAAATCTTACGGCTCCACTACGACCACTATCTGGAAGAAGTAATTGACCGGGCCTATATGAGGCTTAAAACTCAGGATAACCTTTCCCGCTATCGGCCCCGGATCATCCAGACCATCAACTCCCTGCTCGAAGACGAAGCCTGGCTTGGCAAAACTGCCAATGCGCTAGGCCTGCTCCGGGGAGAACCCGCCCCGGAGGCCCGCAGACGGCTCATCTGGATGCTGGAGGATATCCGGGACCAGCTCCGCCTCCTGGATCCCTTAGTAGAGGATATAGACCGGCGAAACATGCTCTATGCCCGATCCAGCATGGAAAGCATAAAAAGCAGAATCCGGTCCGACGTGACCGTAGCGGGGCGTATTACGGTCCTGTGCCAGGCCCTGGCAAACAAGGAGCTTCTGGCAGAGCAGGTGGAACAGCACCTGCATCGGCTCCGCTGGTTGGGCCCTGAGTCCTTTTATGTACGAAGCCAGCGGGCAGAAACAGCCGGAGCCTTTCAGTATCGGCCCCTGTATGATACCAAAATACTGGAAAAAGAAGAGGCGGAACTGCGGCTCCGGCTTCAGAAACAGCTTGGACCTGCTAAAATTGCCCGCTGGCTCAATGAACAGTTGGGGAGCCGGGACTTTGCCTGGGCCCATGAGCTTGCGTTGGATCAGACCTCCTTTGTAAGGACCCTCTATGCAACCCTATATGGGGAAAATCGGGCAGCTCATTTTCCCTTTTCTGTGGTTTGGGAGGATGAATTGGTACACGCGGCGGGCTGGGAATTCAGAAAACATGGATACAGGAGACACTAAGTATGGGAAACCTGGAAGACCTGGCAGACATAGACCGGCTGGACCGGGAGGATGCAAGCCTTTTTTCCCGGCTATTGCGGGAATTGGTGAGTCGCTGCTTTATTCTGCGGAGTGAAGAGGAGCGACTGTACAATTTTGGCATCCGGAACTTTCATCTCCTAGAAGTCTATTTTGCCTGTATGGATGCCCAGGTACGGAAGGATGAAGGGTTAGGGGTCATCGCCTGGCGGGGCACCACGGAAAATCGGGTCCGGCTGAACCAGGAAGAGAGTATCGCCGTTTTTATACTCAGGCTTTTTTATGAGGAAAAGCGGAATAGTCTGCGGCTTTCTGAATATCCTATCATCACTGTCCTGGACCTGACCCAGCGTTTTAAGGCGATGACCGGCGCGGAACTAAAAAAGACCCATCTGAAGGACCTTCTGAAGCGGTTTTCCCGGTTTCGCCTGATCCGGGCCCAGGATGGCATTAATCCCGATGGGACCATTATCCTGTACCCTACCCTGGCTTTTGCTATTGACCAGGAAACCATAGAAAAACTGCGAGAAAACCTGAAGTCCGACCTATCCCGGGAAGAGGAGATGCTGCCATGATTACCCTGAAAAAGGTGCGGCTTATCCAGTGGCACAGTTTCCGGGATGTTACCATCCCTATCGGAGAACGGACCCTCTTTGTGGGTGAAAATGGCTCCGGCAAATCGACCATTATCGATGCAATCCAGTATGCCCTGGTGGCCCAGCTTCACAAGATCCGCTTTAATGCAGCGGCCAATGAAAAACGATCGGGCCGCAGTCTCGATGGGTATGTACTGGCTAAAACCGGTTATGAAGGGGAGGAATATCAGCGCACAGAAGGGATAAGCCATGTAATGCTGGAATTCGAGAAGGGTGAAGCATCATTTTCTGCGGGGATCTGCGCGGAAATTACCAAAGATACAACCCAGGTCAGGGAACTCCCCTGGATTGCCCAGGGGGTTCAGGTAAAGGATATTCCCCTCTTTCTCGATAGCACCCACCTTTTGGGATCCCAGCAGTTTAAACAGCGGATGCGAGACCTGGGCGCCCTGGTCTTTGATTCCAAAAAAGAATACCAGAAGGAACTTACCCACCTTTTGGGGGTATTCCGGCGTAATGTGGAATTCAATCCCTCTCTGGATGCCCTGGTCCGCTCGATTGGCTTTGTACCCATGGATTCGGTAAACCGTTTTGTCTGCGATTATATCCTGGAAGAGCGGATGGTAGACATCTCTGTGATGAAGAGCAACCTCCAGAGCTATAAGGATGCGGAGGCCGAAGCTGAGCTTGCCATAAAAAATATTGCAGCTTTGGAGGATATCCTCGCCATAGCCAGGGTTTGGCAGCAGCATAATAGAACCATCCTGAACCAGGAATATCTGCAAAAGCGACTCCAGATGGAACTGGAACAGGAACGGCTAGAGGAAAACCACAAAGAAAGCCAGCGGCTCGAAGCGGAAGAACAGCGAAAAGCCGAAGAAATCCGACGCCTCCAGGAAGAGCTCGAAGCCCTGCGGGACCAGGTGAACCAGCTGAGCCTATCCATACAGACCCACCAGGTGTATCAGCTTATCCAGGATCTGGAGCGCCGCAAGAATCAGCTCTTAAAGGAGCTGGAACAGGCCCGCTCAAACCGGGAACGGTACCAAACCCTGCTAAGCCAGCTTGAAGCCCTATTAAATCGGGAGCTCGAACGGGACAGGGAAGGCAATGTGGATATGGACCGCTCTGCAGAAAGCCTGGAAACGGAAAAAGAAACCCTCTACCGGAGTCTGAGCAAGAGCCAGGAAGAACGGGAAAACCTGCGCAAAGACCTGGGCGACCTGGCACGAGAACTGGAGGAACTGGAACGGGGCCTGGTCCGCTATCCTGAGGGGCCTGCAGAACTGGTATCGGCCTTAAGAGAAGAGGGTATTCAGGCATGGATATTTGCAGACCTGGTAGAAGTAGCCGATCCGGCCTGGCAGAACGCCCTGGAGGGCTGGCTTAATACCCAGCGTTTTGCGGTGCTGGTGGAACAGGAACAGTTTCAGCGGGCCATCGCCATCTATGATCGGCTTCCCCGGCAGATCGGAGGGGTTCCTCTGCCAAACCTGGAGCGGATGGCCCAAAGCGAGGTACGCCCCCACTCACTGGCAGAGCTTGTAGTGACCGATTCACCCTTTGCCCGGCGCTATGCGGACTACATCCTGGGCCGGGTTATCCGAACCGACCAGGAACACTTAAAGGACTTTGACCAGAGTGTTACCCAAACCTGTCTCACCTACTCTGCCCATACGGTAAACCGGATCCGGGAGGCGGTGTACAGCCGCTGGTATCTGGGCAAAGGGGCCCGGGAGCGCCGTAAGGCAGAACTCCTTGCCCGGCGAAAGGAACTGCAGGAAGCGCTCAGCCGGCTCGAACTATCCATCAAACTGATGGAACAACAAACGGAACTTTTAAAGCGGGCCCTGCCGGCCCTCACCGAAATGCGGTACCTTTCATCGTCCATCGCTACCATTCCCGAACTGGAGCGCAGTATTACCGAAATCTCTGAACAGATTCGCCGGGTAGACACCTCTGACCTGGAAGTACTTCGGAATGAGCTTGATGAACGGAAGCGGACATTAGGGAGCCGGGAGGCGGCTCTTTCCCAAGCCCAGATTGCCCTGGGAAGCATTCAGGGAAGGGCAAAGACCCTGGCAGAAGCAAGGCCTCCGCTGGAGGCGTCCGCCGAAACCCGAAGAGCCCAGTTTCAAGCCTTTGTGGCGAACCGAGAGCAGTTCCTTGAGGAATGGGAAGCCTACTACAAAGAACGGGTCCACTCCCGGGAGGATCGGCAGAGCATCCTGGCCAATTATGAGGGGAGTCTGCAGGGGACCCGGAACAAACTACAGAAAGCCCTGGAAAACTACCAGAGGGCTATTCAGAAATACAACCTTGACTGGAACGCCCTCCTTTCTCTCCTGCCAGAGGAGGCATCCGAGATCGAAGCCCTTAAGAAACGGCTCGAAGCTTCGGAACTTCCCCTCTATAAAGAAAAGATTTCCCGTGCCCGAGCTATGGCTGAAAAGCAGTTCAAGGAACACTTTGTGACCCGGCTCAACGAATATATCGAAGAAGCCCGGGAGAGTTTCCGGGAGATCAACGCTATTTTACGGAGCCTTACCTTTGGCAAGGACCAGTATCACTTTACCCTGGAAGAACGGAACGACCGGAAGGCCCAGCTGGAGGTTATCCGGAAGGCCGCGGAGATCCATGAAAATCAGGGGAGCCTCTTTGATGCATTGATCAGTGAGGGTGAGCGGGAGGCCGTAGAGGAACTATTTAACAGGATCCTTAAAAACGAACTGGACTCCTTTGAGGTCCGCCAGCTTTGCGACTACCGGACCTACTTTACCTATGATATTCGGGTTCGGGACACCTCTGCCATGGATCCAAAAACGGGCAAGGTCCCCGAACTATCCCTATCCCGGGCGCTTAAGGAAAAGTCTGGCGGCGAATCCCAGACGCCCTACTATGTGGCTATAGCAGCGAGTATTTACCGATATTACAAGGACGATCCTGAAAACACGGTGCGCCTCGTAGTTTTTGATGAAGCCTTTAACAAAATGGATGAACGGCGCATTGGGGTTACCCTAGAACTGTTCCAGGAACTGGGAATGCAGATCATCACGGCGGTCCCCTCAGAAAAGCTCGAGATCATCCAACCCTATATGGATACGGTGAACCTGGTGCTCCGCTATGGCAATGAAGGCTGGGTTCGGGATTATAGGGCGGTGACTGTTGCGGCAACTACAGGATCAGAGTGATAGAGCCAGATTGATGAAATACGATGAGCTCATCTTGCATGTATTTGCCGCTTCCTATCCTCGTTCTGCCATGCGCCAGGGCGGCCGGCCGCTCAGGCTTCGCCATTGGGAGCAGCTCCTGCCAGAAGCCTATGCCAGTGCCATGGAACAGGAAGGCTTTCTCCAGGCCATGGAATGGCTGGAGGCTCAAGGACTACTCCGTTTGGGCTGGGCCCACCGGCGAAAACGGGATAGGCTCCTTTGGGCGGAACTGGTTGATCCCCGGCGTCTCTATGCAAACCTGGGGCAGCCCTATCCGGATACGGTAGAAGAAGTTCTCCGGGAAACCGCCCGGGGCCTTGCCCAAAGGGCCCGGGATGCGGAGCAAGGCGATACGGAGCAGTTATTTACTGCCCTGGCCAGCTACCCATCCTTTTTAGATAGCCTGGTTTCGATCCGGGATATGGAGGACCTGTATATCCTCCTCACTAAACGGAAGGAAGGAGCATACAAAGGACCTATTCGCAGTCTTTCGGTTACCCTCTTTCGGGACTCCAAACGGCTCGAGGCCCTGCTGGGCATTCTGAAGCGTCTTACTACCCTATGTAATACACCGGACCTGCTCTTGGGCCTCCCCCGGCGCAATTTCCCCGTGGTGTGGCTTGCGGGGCCCTTCCGGCTGAGCGCAGAGGGGCCCGATACAGAAGACCATAGCGCAGGGGCCCGACTTCTTCTAGATCTGGGCCAGAGGTCCCCTTTAATCGGAGTAGGCGCCCCCTTCGGTCTTTCTCTGGAACTTCTGGCCGGTGCCACAAAACTGGAAATCGCCGGTGCCACAGGGCGGGAAAGGGACATCAATATACTTACTATAGAAAATAAGGAAACCTTTTTTTCCCTGTGGCAGATGGAAAACCCCTTTACGGCCTATGTGTATACCAACGGCTGGCCCAACAGTGCGGTCCGACGGGTATTGGAACTGCTCCATCGGCAGGGGTACCGGCTGTACCATGCGGGAGACTTAGACCCGGAGGGGCTTGCGATCTGCCAGTACCTGCAGGATCACTACGGCAGTCGGCCCTTTGGAATGGATATGGCAACCTTTGAGCGCTACCGACCCTATGGCAGGCCCCTCTCCGACCCGGAGCTCCGTTCCCGCCGTTTTGAAAAATACCTTTCCCGACTAAACCCACCATTGCAAGACCTGGCCCGGCGCATCCAGGAAAGCCGCATCGGCATAGAGCAGGAAGTTATCGATTATAAGGAGTGTGAGATTTTGTAAAAAACCGAAAAGTGCATAAAATTCCCAATTACTGTAAAATCGAATACAGGAAATCATGCTATACTGATGTTGTGTGAAAATACCGTCCCTTTCGATACGGAACAGACTTCTTTTTTCATTTCTTGCCCTCCTTTTACTCCCCGTAATAACCTTGGGGGTGGTGGGACCGTTAATTTTTTCCCGTTCAATAGAAACCCAGGTAATCGACCATACTCTGAGAATGATTGCTCAGGTGGATAAAAATCTTGAGTATCTGATTGTAAATCTAGAAAAACTGAGTAACCTGCTAGAAGCAACCCCTTCGATTCATCAATTTTTTATGCCTTCTGCAGGGGCTCTCCAGAAAAAGTATGAACAGGAAGCCCTTGCGTTTATGGATGCTTGCCTTAAAACTCATCGGGAAATTGCAGGAATTATGCTGATATCTTCCGATGATCGTATTGTATCAAATCATTACACCCGTATTACCCGGGACCCTCTGACCCTGGAACCCTGGTATTTAAAAGCTGTTGGTTCTACCAGCGGGATTACCATCATATCACGCCCAATTGGACGCAATATCCGCAGCCAGCTCGGTTATGGCAGTGATGACGTGGTATCAATTGTAAAGCCAATCCGGGACCCAGACCATTTTAACCGGATTACCGGAGCCATACTTATTGATCTGAGACTGGAAAGCATCCAGGAGTTGCTCGCAGATTCTTCTCTGGGTCGGGATGGCTACCTGTATATTTCCGATCAGAATGGAGAGCTGGTTTTTGCACCGGTAAACCAAACCATCTACCGGATCGCACCCCGGCAAATAGAGGGCTCAGAAGGGAGAACACTCCGCCGATGTAACCATGAAGTATTTCAGATCCTGTACAAACAGTCATCCTATACCGGATGGACCACCGCTGGAGTTTTTTCGATACAAAGTGTTCTCCGCGAAGTTTCTTTTATACGGTTTTACGCCCTAATTGTTGGAAGTTTCACCGTCCTCCTGGCCATTTTGCTTTCGGTATTCTTTGCATCTTCCATAGCACTCCCCGTAGAAAAATTGCGTAGTTTGATGCGACAGGCTGAAACGGGAGATTTCTCCATCCGGTTTTCTGAAAACCGTCAGGACGAGATCGGCCAACTCGGACACTCTTTTAATCGTATGATATTGGAAATCAGCAACCTGATCGACCAGGTATACCATGAACAACAACGGAAACGAGAGACCGAGTTACGGGTTCTGCAAGAACAGATAAAACCGCACTTCCTATACAATACCCTCGATACCATTCAATGGATGGCCCAGGAACATAGAGCCCAAGATATAGTAGACATGGTGAGCGCCTTAACCCAGCTATTTAGGGTTGGACTTTCTAAGGGTCAAGAAATGATACCTCTCCGGGAAGAACTCAGACATGTGGAAAGCTATTTATTTATCCAGAAGGTCCGATATGAGGATAAGTTTGATTACACCATTTCTATAAGCCCTGGCATTGACCAGCTACGGGTGCTCAAGGTGATTTTACAGCCCCTGGTAGAAAATGCCATTTATCATGGGATAAAGGAACGACGGGGTAAAGGGCACATCCTGGTTAGTGCTGAACGTGAGGGACCAGACCTATTCCTGACCGTGGAAGATGACGGTATTGGAATGCCAGCAGACAAACTGGCACAACTGCAGGAAGAACTAAAGTCCAGTCATCAGTTGCATACAGACAGCCATAAAGATTGGGGTGAAGGGGGGCATATCGGGTTCGGTGCCAGAAATGTCCATGAACGGATATTTTTAAATTTTGGACCCGATTATGGCATTACCTACCAAAGCACCTGGGGTGTTGGTACCCGGGTTACCATCCGACATCCAGCAATAGAAGTATAACACGGGAAAAAAACTATGTGGAAAGTACTAATCGCCGATGATGAACCTAAAATCCGCCGAGGTATCCGTTCTGTCCTTGAGCGGCTTGATTCGGAAATTGAGGTGGTTGCCGAAGCAGGCGACGGCGAGGCGGCCCTTGCTCTGGCTGAGGAGACAATCCCGGATATCCTCTTTATCGATATTCGTATGCCCTTCTTAAATGGTCTTGAATTAATTGAAAAACTTTCTGGCCTTCCCCATGACTGGATTATTATTATCGTGAGCGGACACGATGAATTTGAGTATGCCAGAAAAGCAGTATCTCTTAAAGTCTTTGAGTATCTCTTAAAACCGGTACAAGAAGCTGAAATAAAAAGAACACTGGAACACGCTAAAAATGAACTTGCCCTGCGGCGAGAAACAAATCGGTACATTAACTGGGCAAGAGAGAAAATAACTGAACACCGAAGTACTCTGCAAGAACAATTTATTCTGGAATGGCTTTCATCATCCCTTTCGAAAACTGACATTGAAGACTGTTCCAAATTCCTGGGGCTTACCTTGCCAGAAAAAGCGGTGGTGCTTGCTATTCGGCTGGAGGAAAAGGTACTCTCAGTAGGAAGTTTGCAAGCTGGTTACCGGACCATTCTTATCTATTCAGTACAATCAATTATTCAAGAACAGTTAGGTAAGGATATAATCTGCGTAATAGATAGAGATGATACGATTATTACCCTATATCCAGGGGATCTACAAGTATTACAAAATAAGATCCTTGGCATCGAAGCCGCTATTGAAGCGACAACCCATCAACATCCAATTATAGCAGTAGTGCCCAGCGGAAATTATAGAAAAGAAGGGCATCGCACGATACAGGAATCCTATGAAGAGGCCCTATCGGAGCTGACCAAGAAGGGAAATTACCAAACCTTTGTGCTCCTGGCTCAGGGATATATCGAAAAAAACTATCAATACCCGGATTTATCATTAGAGGAAACCGCATCGGAATTGGAAATCAGCCCAGGCTATTTGTCCCGGCTGCTTAAACAAGCAACCGGTTACTCCTTTGTAGAATATGTGAGCAGAGTTCGGATCCAGCATGCCCTGCAGTTATTAACAGATCCGGCAATAAAGATCTATGAAATTGCTGAAAAGGTAGGCTATCGTAGCCAGCATTACTTTAGCAGGGCTTTTAAACAGATACTGGGTATATCTCCCATCGAATACCGAAAGGGAGGCAGCTTACCATGAAACGGTATATCCAGCCTTCATTCATCCTCATTGCCCTTGGCATTATGGTCCTAGCCGTTTCCTTGCTCTGGTTTGTGAATATTCTACCCCTTATTTCATACAATAAGGTAGAGCCAGAAGTTGGCAAACTCATAGGCCTTTCACAGGCCAACCTTTCAGAACCATGGCGCATCAGCATGACGGAAGAAATAACCCAGCAGGCAAAAAAATACCTCGATATGCGGGTAATTATTACTGATGCGGTAGATTCCAGCGAACGCCAGGTTGATGATGTGAAACGGCTCCTTGCCTATGGCATCGATCTCCTTATCATCTCGCCGACAGATTCGCAGATTCTGACCCCCGTCGTAACTGAAGCGTATAAAACTATTCCAGTGATTGTACTGGATCGGGCAGTGGAAGGCTATGATTACACCCTGTATATCGGTCCGGACAACCAGCTCATTGGTCGCGAGACGGGTCGCTATGTCTCAGAATTATTGGGAGAAAAGGGCGGTCAGGTCTGGGAAATTCAGGGCCGCTCAGGCTCTCCGCCTACCATCGACCGAAGTACCGGTTTACGGCAGGAAATTGAGCGACATCCCGGGATCAGATTGGTCAAAACAGTCACCGCCGATTGGCTCCGGGACCAAGCTGAGGATACCCTCTCTCATTTATTTAAAACCACCCCAACGCCCGATGTCATCGTATCCCAGAATGACGCCATGGCCTATGGGGCAATTTTAGCAGCGAAGAAAGCAGCGGTTTCAAATATCAAATTCATCGGGGTAGATGGACTGGAGGGTGCCAATGGGGGCCTAGACCTGGTACGGAAGGGACTCCTATCAGCCACTTTTATTTGCCCCACCGGCGGAAAAGAAGCGGTAAACTACGCCTGGGATATTCTAGAAAAGAAACCCGGCATTCCCAAAAAAATATATTTACGCACAAGAAAGATAACCGCCGAAACAGTTAATGCTAATGTGGATCCCTATGCGTCATTCCGGCATCCCCGCTCCAACAAGGAACCCATACGCCTCGGCTTTGCCCAGGTAGGAAGCGAAAGCCGTTGGCGGCTTACCAATACAAAATCGATAAAAGATGCGGCCCGTGACGCCGGCATTGAGCTTACCTTTATAGACGGCCAGCAAAAGCAGGAAAACCAGATTGCAGCGATCAGGTCATTTATCAAACAGAAGGTGGACATCATCGCCTTTTCACCGATTGTCGAATCAGGCTGGGAAGAGGTGCTCCAGGAAGCAAAAGCCGCAGGGATTCCGGTTATTCTTTCTGACCGGGAAGTAGATATAAAAGATGACTCCCTTTGGGCTACCTTTATCGGCTCAGATTTTCTAGAAGAGGGCCGACGGGCCGCCCGGTGGCTCCTGTCCTATATAGAACATCATCCTACCCCAGATGGTCAAGTTAATATCGTGGAACTCCAAGGGACGGTAGGTTCAGCTCCTGCCATTGACCGGAAACGGGGCTTTGAGCTAACCCTGGAACCTCATCCAGAGTTCCGCATCATCCGATCGGAAATTGCCAATTTTTATTTCGATCAGGGCCGGGATGTGATGAAAAAAATCCTTGAAACGGAAAAGAGACGGATTGATGTCCTCTTTGCCCACAATGATGATATGGCTCTGGGAGCAATTCAAACACTTGAATCAGCAGGACTGCGACCGGGAAAGGATATGGTGATCGTCTCGGTAGATGCGGTAAAGGAAGCCTTTCAGGCTATGATTGCGGGTAAACTCAACTGTACCGTGGAATGTACTCCCCTCCTGGGGCCCCAATTAATGAAAGTAATCCAGGATTATTTTGATGGAAAGGAACTACCCACCCGGATTATCACCAGTGAAGAAGTATTCCCCGCCGAGGTAGCCCGAACAGTACTGCCAAAACGTCGGTATTAATGCATTTCTCAGTGCGTTATCGTACACAAAATTATGGAATCCTCTAAATACATATTCTCCAAGGGGTGCCACAATATTGGTATCAACGAAGCCCACAAAGGAGGCATGTATGAAGAAATCCTTACAAGTTTTTGCGGGAGTGTGCGCACTCATCACCCTGGTGTCTCTGAACGCCTTTGCTCAGAGCAATAAAAAAATTGTGCTCGGGTTCTCCCAGATCGGGGCAGAAAGCGAATGGCGGACCGCCAACACCGAATCCATTAAGGCGGCTGCAGCTGCAGCGGGCATTGAACTAAAATTTGCCGATGCCCAGCAAAAGCAGGAAAACCAGATTAAAGCCATCCGCTCCTTTATTGCCCAGAAGGTAGATGTGATCGCCTTCTCACCGGTTGTAGAAACCGGTTGGGAAACGGTGCTTCAGGAAGCCAAGCGGGCAAAAATTCCTGTTATTCTTACTGATCGAGCAGTTAATGTCAAAGATGATAGCCTTTATGTATCCTTTATGGGATCCGACTTTGTCGAAGAAGGCAGACGTGCTGCGGTCTGGCTCATGGGCTACCTGCACACCGACAAACCAGTAAACATTGTGGAACTCCAGGGCACCGTTGGTTCTGCTCCGGCCATCGACCGTAAGCGTGGTTTTGAGGAAATGCTGAAGCCCTTCCCCAATTATAAAATCATCCGTTCCCAGACCGGTGACTTTACCCGTGCCAAGGGCAAGGAAGTCATGGAAGCGTTCCTGAAGGCAGAAGGTAAGAATATCAATGTCCTCTTTGCCCACAATGACGACATGGCAATTGGTGCCATCCAGGCTATTGAAGAATTCGGACTAAAACCCGGAAAGGATATCATCATCGTATCCATCGATGCTGTAAAGGGCGCCTTCGAAGCAATGATCGCCGGTAAACTCAATTGCACCGTGGAATGCTCTCCTCTGCTTGGAGAGCAGCTCATGGCTGCTGTTAAAGATCTGATGGCAGGAAAAACATTACCCAAACGGATCGTTACCAATGAAGGTGTATACCCCGCAGAATTTGCGGCCCAGGTATTCCCCTCCCGCAAGTACTAGGGCTACTTGGTAACTACAGGGGCGTTTCGGCGTAAACCGGAACGCCCTTTTTTATCAAAGGAGAATTACAGCATGGAAAATATTGAAATTCTTTCCATGGTTAACATTTCAAAGTATTTTCCCGGAGTCAGGGCCCTTTCACAGGTTAATTTTTCCTTAAAAAGCGGAGAAATTCATGCCCTTATGGGGCAGAATGGAGCCGGGAAATCCACATTAATAAAAATAATGACCGGAGTATATCAACCTGACTCGGGTCACATGTATCTTCGAGGGGAAAGCATAAAAGTAGAATCCCCTGAACATGCTCAGACCCTGGGAATCGCGACCGTTTACCAGGAAGTAAATCTTTGCCCCAATGTAACAGTTGCAGAGAACCTTTTGCTCGGACGAGAACCACGGAATCTCATAGGTATTAAATGGAAGCATCTTTTTGAGGAAGCCCATAAAATTATTAAAGAAAAATTGGACCTTGATCTGGACACAACAAAACCTCTTGGTTCTTACTCTCTGGCAATTCAACAAATGATCGCTATTGCCCGATCCCTCTGTGTGAAATCGGACATTTTAATACTTGATGAACCAACTTCGAGTCTTGATGAAGCCGAAGTTGAGCGGCTGTTTTACATTTTGCGTAAGTTAAAAAATGAAGGAATGGCGATTCTCTTTATAACTCATTTCATAGATCAGGTATATGCCGTATCCGATCGGATTACGGTTCTGCGGAACGGCGAATACATAGGAACCGCAGAGGCCTCTGCATTATCCAAACTCGAACTCATTAGCATGATGGTTGGTAAGGATCCAGCAGAACTTGCAGCAACAGCAACCAGGCAGGAAGTAAAACTTTCCCATGGTACCGAGGAGCTTCTTAAAGTTGATGGATTGGGCCGTACTGGCTATCTTAAACCCATCAACATAAGCTTAAAAAAAGGCGAAGTTCTCGGCCTGGCAGGGTTACTCGGCTCAGGACGTACGGAGACTGCAAAACTGATATTCGGGGCCGAACGGGCACTTGAAGGTAAATTATTCCGGAATGGGCAGGAAGTTGCCTTATCCGCCCCCCGGGATGCCATTATGGTTGGAATGGGATTCTGTCCGGAGGACAGAAAAACCGAAGGCCTTATTGGCGACCTTTCCATCCGGGAGAATATCATACTCGCATTGCAGGCAAAACAGGGTATCCTAAAATACATACCCCGGAAGACTCAGGAGGAAATTGCAAATCAGTTTATTAAAGAACTGGGTATAAAGACCCCCGATGCGGAACGACCGGTCAAAACCCTATCCGGCGGCAACCAGCAGAAGGTACTACTTGCCCGATGGCTTGCAACAAAACCGGCTATACTCATTTTAGATGAACCAACCAGAGGAATTGATGTGGCCGCCAAAAGTGAAATTCTACAACGTATTTTACAATTAAGGAATGAAGGCCTGTCGATAATATTCATTTCATCGGAGTTGGAAGAAGTATCAGCTATCAGCGACCGGGTTGCGGTTTTCCGGGATAAAAAAAAGATTGCTGAAATAGAAGGTACTGAAATTAATGAGCATACCATTATGCGTCTTATTGCCCAGGAGGAGCTAGAAAATGAAAAACAAGTTAAAGCGAATTAACGACACCACCTTATTCTGGCCCTTTATGGTCCTTCTTTTATTGTTATTGATTAATGCATTTTTAACGAAAGGATTTTTTTCAATTGAATGGAAGGATGGCCGGTTCTCCGGCATCCTTGTTGATATTCTAAATAGGTCTACCTATATCGGTATCATTGCCATTGGACTGACTCTGGTAATTTCCACCGGCGGAATCGATATATCGGTGGGATCCGTGGTTGCTATTTCCGGAGCTATTGCAGCATACCTTATCGGCGGAGAATTAATCTTGCAGGGGGACCAACAGGTACTAGTTACCCGGACCCCTATGGGAGTTGCTATTACAGCGGCTCTCTTATCCGCCCTTATTTTAGGGATGTGGAATGGGTTTCTCGTTTCACGACTCCGAATCCAGCCAATTGTAGCTACCCTGATCCTTATGGTCGCAGGAAGGGGCATCGCCCAGCTGGTTACCAACGGACAAATTATCACCATTTATTACAAACCTTACTATTTTATTGGAAACGGCACCTTTCTTGGCATCCCCTTTTCATTGTATATTCTGCTTGCTGTTCTGATACTGGTCATCCTCGCAACAAGAAAGACTGCCCTGGGACTCTTTTTTGAATCGATCGGCGTGAATAGAACTGCAAGCCGTTACTCAGGAATACAGGAACAACGGATCGTGTTCTGGTCTTATGCATTCTGTGCTTTCTGTGCCGGTGTCTCGGGGCTTCTAGTAAGTTCCAATGTAAAAAGTGCCGACGGAAACAACGCGGGAGACCTCTTTGAACTGGATGCCATTTTAGCAGTAGTTATTGGCGGTACTTCTCTAAATGGGGGCAAATTCAATCTGGCAGGCTCTATTCTCGGGGCGGTCATTATTCAGACCCTGACAACAACCATCTATTCTATCGGAGTACCGCCCCAGGTCAACTTAGTTATAAAGTCCATCGTTGTATTTTTAGTGAGCATGCTTCAGTCGGAAAACTTTAGAGCCCTGTTCCGCTTTGGCCGCAAGAGCTTTCAGATGAGAGGCGCTTTATGAAACAGATTGATAGAAAACATCTGCCCTTTATTGTCACCGTGAGTCTCTTTATTGTAATGTACAGTGCTGGTTCCATCGCCTACCCAAATTTTCTTTCAATCCAGGTGTTCATCAACCTGTTTATTGATAATGCCTTTTTAGGGATTGCGGCGGTAGGCATGACCTTTGTCATCCTATCTGGCGGGATTGATCTGTCTATGGGATCCGTAGTTGCCTTAGTCACGATGATCTCCGCGGACCTGCTGCGAAAGGATGTGCCACCGGCGGTGGTGATCCCGGTGGTACTTCTTGCAGCTTCCGGTATTGGACTCTTTCAGGGTATCATGATCCAGTTTTTTAAGGTGCAACCCTTTATCGCAACCCTGGCGGGGATGTTCTTTGCCCGGGGAGCTTGCTACCTCATCAGCATAGATACCATCAATATTGAAAATGATTGGTATCGGGATGTTAGCATGGCTGCTATAGAGTTGCCAACCGGCGATTTTATTTCAGTTAACGTCTTGATTTTTGTAGTCTTTGCCATAGTCGGATGGTGGTTACTGCGCTTTACCCGTTTCGGAAGAACCGTTTATGCCATAGGGGGTTCGGAGCAATCGGCCCTACTCATGGGCTTGCCAGTTAATCGAACCAAAGTTTTAATTTATACCTTTAATGGCTTTTGTTCAGGCCTGGCAGGCATTGTGTTTACTTTTTATATGCTTTCCGGGTATGCACTTCACTGCAAGGACCTGCACATGGATGCCATTGCAGCGGTCGTCATGGGCGGAACCCTTTTAACTGGCGGCGTCGGATCCATTGGCGGCTCTATCATGGGGGTTCTGATTCTAGGAACCATCCAGACCATCATCAATTTCCAGGGAACCTTAAGTTCCTGGTGGACCCGAATTGTGGTGGGCATCCTAATATTTGCATTTATATTGATGCAAAGCCTTTTGAATCGGCCTATGAAAGTTACCAATAAGAACAGCAAACAAGAACAAAACGCAGCCTAAGATTAAGCCCGCAGGTGCGGGCTTTTTTATGCTTCTAACATTTTAATCTTATTCAGCTCTAAACCTGAAAATAATGCTTTGATTTTCCTGTAAAGGATAGGGTAATAATAACCCCACCTGCATTAATTCTTCTCCCCAAAATAC
Source organism: Gracilinema caldarium DSM 7334 (assembly GCF_000219725.1). Lineage (GTDB taxonomy): Bacteria > Spirochaetota > Spirochaetia > Treponematales > Breznakiellaceae > Gracilinema > Gracilinema caldarium. The sequence goes on from NC_015732.1 coordinate 2,494,107, forward strand.
TTTCCCATCGCCTAACAGTCTGTATTTATAGTTTGATTGTAATCCCTTCAATCGCACTATTCTGAAAACATCATTTGCTTCAGTTCGTAATAATACAAAGGTTACCAATACTTCTCGTTTATCCTTTGATACGTAGCTCCATGAAGTGTACACTAAAGGGAACTCTTCATTATCTAATCGATATAGATCACCAAATTGTACAAGAGGGCGTATCTCTTTATAAAATGATACCTGTTCTTTAATTTCTGTTTTATCTGCTTCAGTTAGTCTTGTTAAATCTAATTCATAACCAAAATTGCCTGCCATTGCTACCGCACCACGCAACGATAAGGGGACAACTCTTCCGGTCTGATGATTTGGTACAGTGGAGACATGGGCTCCCATAGTAATTGCGGGATATGGGATAGTTGTACCCTTTTGGATATAAATCCTAGAAATTGCATCTGTATTATCACTGGTCCATGTCTGAGGCATATAATACAACATGCCCGGATCAAACCGTCCGCCACCTCCAGAACAACTTTCAAAAAGAATATCTGGAAATGAAGAGGTAATCCGTTCTAATATTTCATAGAGGCCAAGAACATAACGATGAGAGATTTCACCTTGTTGAGAGGAAGAAAACGCAGATGAACCGATCTCAGTTAAATGTCTATTCATATCCCATTTAACATACGATATTGGAGCACTGCTTAAAACCATCGTGATTGTTTCAATTATATACTCTCTTACTTCGCGACGTGTCAAATCGAGCACTAACTGGTTCCGTCCTTCGGAACGTGAACGATTGGGAACATGCAGACACCAATCTGGATGCGTTTTATATAATCTACTTTCAACAGATACCATCTCTGGCTCTACCCAAATACCAAATTTCATGCCAAGCTTGTTGATCTCTTCAGCTAAAGTTTTTAACCCGCCTGGTAATTTGTGTTTATCAGGAAACCAATCACCAAGAGAGCGTTTATCATCTTTTCTGTTGTCAAACCAGCCATCATCGAGAACAAATAATTCTATTCCGAGAGGGGCTGCCTCTTTTGCAAGAGAGACTAATTTATCTTCGTTAAAATCGAAGTAGGTACCTTCCCAATTATTAATGAGTATCGGACGAACCGTATCACGGTATTTTCCCCGGCACAAACGTTTCCGATATAAATCATGAAATGTCCGGGACATGTCTCCCAAACCGTTTCTACTATAAACCATTACAACTTCTGGTGTCTGGAATTGTTCCCCCGGATTTAAAACCCAATTAAAATTCAGCGGGTTAATTCCCATCATAACTCGTATCATTTCAAATTGATCTACTTCTACCTGAGCAAGGAAATTGCCTGAATAAACCAGATTAAAACCAAAAACTTCACCGTGGTCTTCATCAGCATCAGGAGAAAGAATAGCAATAAATGGGTTCTGTTGATGACTACTGGTTCCTCGACGACTTTCTATGGATTGCATTCCTGGAACCAGAGATCGGGTATATATATGACGTTCACGGCAGTGGGCCCCTGATAGCTGTAAGAGCTTATACTTTTTATTGGGAAAATCAAGACTAAAACTCATTGTTTGTAATAAGGAGATGCAATTTTCTGAATCATTTATAAATCTGACATTTCTTGTAATGACATCAAATTCATTCCAAACTGTATATGAAAGAATACAACGCAATCTTCCTACTGGATCAAATAGAATAATTTCCAGCGTGTCTGCTTCTTGATTATTTTCTATATATGTACCAGGCAATTTATCTAAACCTGGTTTCCCTTTTATAATACGATATTCTTTATACCATAAGTCAGCAACTCTGCTGCCATCTTGATACTGAATTGTATAGGCTGGCGAGCGAAAATCTGTTCTTCCATATCCAGGATATTCTTGTGGTAATGTATCTAAAGAAAAAGTCCTGTCATCCGGTTCAGGATTAGGAGAAAACGAGCGATCTATAAACTGTAATGAATACGACCCATTCCATTCTTGCAAGATACTATACCAACCAAGATGCGCAACATATTTTCCACGAACAATCTGAATAATATAACTTGAATGTATGGTTTTTAGATGAAACACGTTATGCTCAGGCGAATAGGTAATACTCATATTTATTCCTCTTATTGCGTTTTTATAAAAATACACGTACTCCTTAAATGTAAAGAGAAGTACGTGTATTTGTTTCTGATTATTTATTTAAACAGATCAAGAATTTTTTTATTCGCGTCCTTAAGTCCAGCTTCAGGAGTCACCTTTCCGATAAAAATTGCATCGAAGGTCTGAGTCATTATTTCACTGATTTTTACTCCATTTTCAACGACTGGATATACAAAGGTACCATTTTTCTCATTAGCTTCATCTGTAAAGGCGGTTACATTGATGTTTTTAGAAGTATATGCTTTTAATGCTTCATCAACACCAGCTTTGATTGCGGGGAATACAACTCCATAACTACCAACAATCTTCTGAGCCTCTTCTGAAGCGAGATATTTGACCCATTGCCAGGCTTCTTCTGGATGTTTTGTACCTACCCAAATAGAATCCGCAAGACCATTTATCATACTGCGTCGACCAACTGGCCCTACGGGAAGTTTGGCAAAACCAACCTTAAAGGGAGAACTGCTGGTATAATAGCCAATCATCCAGGAGCCATCGAATACTGTTGCAGCTTTTTTTGACGTAAAAAGTGAATTTGCTCCGTTTACAGTATCTTCATAGGAAGCCATATAGCCCTTTTTAGTGACCCTTACCATCCATTCAATTGTTTTAATAAAACGCGGATCATCAAAATGGAAATTCGCATTGTACAGTCCATCCGTATACATCCATCCAGTACTAACGGCCAGAGGACTAAATTGTGCTTGCCCTCTGTCATCACTATGATTTAATGCTATTCCATACTGAACTACATTATTTGCATCAAAACTGGGATCTAGACCATTTTTACCATTTTTATCGATAGAAAGTTTTGCGATAAATTTTTCAAAAGTTCCACCATCATTTGGATTCCAGGTTAATTCATTTGCTTCCTTTTCAGAAATTCCTGCAGCCTTTAGCATTTCCGCATTATAAACGATCGCAATAGTATCCCAATCTTTCGGAAGCCCATATCGCTTACCATCTTTTGTTGCCCAGAGTCCGGCTAAACCATTCATGTATATCGAAGTATCTACATTATCCCGCTTAACAAGAGGAGTAATGTCTACCAATTGTTTTTTTGAAGAAAAGTCCGGGTATTTTGCCAGGTGGTTCGTAAATACATCTGGAGCAGTACCGCTGACCATATCGGTCTGCAGTGCAGTCCAATAATCCCCCCACCCTAATTGTTCAATTTTAATTTGAATGTTGGGATTTTTTGCCATAAAGCTTTCCGCAACTTTCTGATATGCGGGTAACTGATTCGCATCCCAGAGTACATATCGTATGGTAACTTTCCCACTACTTTTACTGGTACTCTGTTTTGCATCCTCACTGGTGCCTGAAGCAAACACCATACTGGATATGGCAATTGCCATAACCATTAAAACCAAGCTTCTCTTTTTCATAAGCTTCTCCTCCAAAACCATATGTTATTCCAAGGGCCAGGCCCGGAATTTTCGATTTAGCGGAACCCCGAAAAACCAATCGAATCTACTATTTTTCTTCCAAAAAGAATGAAAATACCGAAGGTAGGTATCATAGCCAGAGTAGTCCCTGCCATCATACCGCTCCAATCAGGCTGTCCTTGCGGTGTTTGCAACCGGAAAATTGCAAGCGCAACGGTAAGGGTTCGTATACTTTCTTTTTTACCCACAATTAGTGGCCACATATAATCATTCCATGCAGTGATAAAGGTGATTACCGCTAAAGTTGTCAGTGCAGTAGTACTAATCGGAAGAATTACCTCAATAAATGTTTTCAAGTATCCAGCCCCATCAAGGTAGGCAGCTTCTTCCAATTCCTTGTTAATACGCAAAAAGAATTGTCTCAGAAAGAAAACGGCAAAAGGGGTCATCAGCAATGTTGGTGCCATAATCCCCCAATAAGAATTTAATAAGCCTAATTGCTTTACAAGGATAAAATTGGGAAGCATAGTGACAATCCCTGGTATCATCAAAGTAGAGACATAGAGACTAAACAAATTATCACGAAATCTGAAATGCAGGCGGGCAAACGCATAGGCTGCCATAGAAGAAAATAAAACTTGAAAAAAGGTAACCCCTATTGAAACCAGAAATGAGTTATAAATATTTAAGAAGAAATTTACCTTCTGGCCGGAACCACCCATTTTTATTGCTGTTTCAGAATCAATTAATCCCAAAACGCGGGCATAATTTAACAAAGTAGCATGAGGTGGCCATAGTGCGGTAGGATTTGCAAAAACAGATTGTTGTGGTGCTACGGATGTTCGAAAAACCCAATAAAATGGAAAAAGGGTTAAAAATAGAAATAAAACTACTATTATAAATACTGCCATTTTATATAACATGTTCGTTCTTTGGTTGATTGATAAGGAGTTCTTCATATCTGTATTCCTTTAAAAGTCTGACTCATTTGCTCTGGACAATCGCATCTGCAAAAAGCTGATACCAATTAATATGAGGAAAAGGACCATCGAAACTGCAGTGGCATATCCCATACGATAACTTTCAAAACCATTTTTAAATATATACAAATAAATAACATACGTTGCGTTTACAGGCCCACCTTTTGTGGTAACCGCAATCGTATCGTATATTTGAAACGAACCAATAACAGAGGTAATGACAACAAAGGCAAGAACAGGTTTTAAGTAGGGGATGAGAATTGTAAAAAATCGTTTCCAGGGGCCAGCACCATCAATTAATGCGGCTTCTTCGACTTCTTTAGGAAATCCTTGAATGCCTGCAAAAACAATTAAAGCCGTATATCCCATATGGCGCCAGATATTTATAGCTGCTACTGATGGTAACGATAGGGTATCAGAAAAAAGGAATGGAACAGATTTAAAACCGACAGCTTTAATTATTTCATTAATAATACCAATTGCGGGATCCATCATCCAGAGCCAAAGAAGGGCAACTACAACATTTGGTAACAACCATGGAATAAGAAACAAGCTTCTTACCAACACGGAAGAAGTAGATCGTTCCATAATCATGGCAAGCAGTAATGCTAAAACAGTTTGTATTGGTATATTCCAGAGGACATACTGAAACGTGATAAAGAGAGAATGCCAGAAATCTGGATCAGTAATCAGTGCCTTATAATTTTTAAAACCAATAAATTCAGCCTTACTTAATAAATCCCAGTTTGTAAAACTTAACCAAAAACCACGTAACGTAGGTACTAGGAAAAACATGCTGAATCCAATCAAGCTCGGGAAAATGAAGAAAAGGGCTATTATATGCTCTCTTGTGGTATGTGATGAAACATTCTTTATGCCTTTCATCCTTTCACACCTCCTATTCAAAACTATACTACGATTTGTAAAATCTGTAAAGTTATAATGTAAATATTTTCTAATTATCTGAAATTTATTTCTATTATTTTAATTAATTCTCCATAATCATATATTTACAAGACCTTCACTTTAGATATAATTGGTTCAGAGAAAATTATGACTATACAAGAAATAGCACTGGAAGCAGGTGTATCAACTGCAACTGTATCCCGAGTAATTAATAATCAGCCGGTAAGCAAAGAAAAGCGGGAATTGGTTGAGGGAGCGATTCGTCGCTTAAATTATTTGCCCGATGATCTGACTCGTAGACATTTGGGAACCCCCTACAAAGCTGTAGCTGTCCTAACCCATAGCATGACTAATCCATATAGCATGGAGTTTGTTGAAACAATTATAGATAGATATGAAGAATTGGGGATAAATGTATATGTAAGCAGGAATGAAACTGCTGACATTGAGTATCGCTGCCTTGCGGATCTGCTTGCCCGGGGTGTTGAAGGCATTATTCTCCACGATCCACCTTTTAAAAACTACGAGACCGGCCTATTTACAAAGATTTCTGAACGATTACCCCTTGTTATTGTACATTCTTTTAATCAAGTTTTGGAAATGAATGAAGTTGTTGTGGACCAATACTACGGTATGAAAAAAGTAATGTCCCACCTCATCGGGCTTGGACACCGGGATATTCTGTTTCTCAGAAATAAAATTGGTTATTCATTAGATTTAAAAGAAAAAGTATGGAGAGAGGAACTTACCCTGGCCGGGACGCCTCCAAAGGATAATTATGTATTAGTAATTCCTGATGCTGACAAAGAAGCAGGAATAAAAGAAACTGAAGATATTGTACGAGAGTTCTTTGTCTCGAATAAAAGGCCCACAGCAATATTTGCAGCCAATGATATGATGGGGGTAGGGGCACTTAATGTGATTAAAGAGCTTGGACTGAGAGTCCCGGAGGATATTTCTGTTATCAGTCATGACAATACAATGCTTGCCGCTAGTTATCATTTAAGCTCTGTGGACCTTAAAATTAAAAGTGTCGCCCATGCGGTCGTCGATTTAATGCAGTATGTTGTCAATGGCCACGATAAAGAGCCACGGAGAATCATGATCACCCCGGAGCTTATCCTCCGTGGTTCCACAGCGAAAATTGGATAGTATATGTATTAGCTTTACACCGCGACCTTGATCGCTTCGCTCCTGCTGGCGGTGGCGGTAACGGGGACGTCATAAGCGGCCAAAATGGCATTCAGCCGGTTGATGAGCTCCTGCCGGGAATCCTTGAACCGGAACCCAACGGGAATAACCGCGGGCCGCCGCAGCTGTTCGAGGGAGGCGAGAAAGCGCGGTAAAACTTTTCCGAGTTCCCGCACATCGTACACCATGAGGCCCCGGCCGCTTTGCTGGAGCATCCGGGCATTCAGTTCCTGTTCAGCCTGGCCTCGCTGGGGAATAGCCAGCACCGGTTTACCAAGAACCAGGGCTTCCGACAGGGTCTGGTGCCCCCCGTTGGTGATCACTGCGGTACAGTTCCGCAGGCCCTCATCAAAATCCGCCCCCGGTGCTGGATAAAGCCGGTAGGTTAAACCGGGAATCGCGTCCAGGAGGGGGAGAATGTCCTTGCGGCTTTCTATTTTTAGGTTTACCGCGAGGAAAGCCTCATTCCGAACCGGTTTGGCAAGCAAGGCCTTGCGCAGTACAGGCCCGATATCGCCTCCGAAAAATGACACATGGAGCCGCCAATCCCAGGGGCCTTCCATCATAAACGCTACCAGGGCGGCCACCCAGGTTCGGGGGTCCAGAGTAAGATACCGGCGGATGATGCCGGGATGATTCATCTGAATGACTGGTATGCCCACGAGCCGGGCAGCCCAGGGCAGATAGGGATCGAAATCGGAGAGCACCGCCTGAATCCGGTCCTTTACCAACTGACGGGAGAGCCGCTTTATGGCAGGAAAAAAATGCAGGGCCTGTCTCAGGCTATAAAAAACAGTACGAATATACTCTACACGGTTTTTATTTTTTATAAAGGTAAAACAGGGTATACTGCGCACTGCCGCCCGGGGTAAGCGGGATGCAACAAAGGCCGACACTGTTTCAGGTATATACAACAGTACCTCATGATACTGCTTAAGGTCATCATACAGGGCGACCATCCGGCCCGCATGTCCGAATCCTTCCCCAGCACAGGAATAGGCTATACGCATAGGAGTACCTCCATGCTAAGGTTCGCCTATGGATGTTAAAAAAGGCCTAAAAAAGTATTAGAATTATATAAAAAGTTCCGCTCCTTGAGACTTCTGCCAGGAGGTTTCCATGAAATATGCCTTTGAAAGAAAATCACCCTGGGTCTTTGAACTCCCCCGAAAGGGCCCCATGCAGGTGCCCCTGCGGCTCTATACCACCGAAGGGATGCTGAAACAGCTCGAAGAAGACCAATCCATAGACCAGTTGATGAACGTCGCGAGTCTCCCCGGCATTTACCGGTATGCCCTGGGCATGCCCGACATGCACCAGGGCTTTGGCTTCCCCATCGGTGCGGTCGCCGCCTTTGACATCGACTCGGGGATCATTTCCCCCGGCGGTGTGGGCTTTGATATTAACTGCGGGGTGCGGCTCCTGCGAACCGGTTTAAGCCGCCAGGCCATCGAAGACCGTCTGGATGAACTGGGGAAAAGGCTCTTCGCCCTTGTGCCCAGCGGTGTGGGTTCAACGGGACACAGGGTCTTCAGCAAGGCTGAGATGAAAGGGCTCCTCAGCGAAGGTGCCCCCTGGATTATTTCAGCAGGTTTCGGTGTTCCTTCTGATCAGTCAGCCATGGAAAGCCAGGGGCACCTTGCGGCCGCCGATGCGGAACTGGTGAGTGAAAAGGCTATTGAGCGGGGCCGGGATGAACTTGGCACCCTGGGGGCGGGGAACCATTTCCTCGAGGTCGATTACATCGAAACTATCTACGATGCGGAATATGCCGCGGCCTTTGGGCTACGGGAACATGACATTGTGGTCTGGATACACACCGGCTCCCGGGGCTTAGGCCACCAGGTCGCCACGGATTTCATCAACCTGTTTAAGAAAAAGATGGACCAATACAAGATACCCCTGTACAACCACGAACTCGCGGCCCTACCCTTTAAAACCAGCGAAGGCCGCCAGTATTTTGCTGCCATGTCCGCGGCGGCAAATTATGCCTGGGTGAACCGGCAGATCATTACCCACCAGGTCAGGACCGCCTTTGAGCAGGTCTATCCAGACCTCATGGCGGGACAGAGCATCGACCTCATCTACGATGTGGCCCACAACATTGCCAAGGAGGAGGTCCACGACGGAAAAAAACTACTGGTCCATCGCAAGGGCGGCACCCGGGCATTCCCGGCGGGGCATCCTGAATTGGAGGGGCCCTTCGCCCAATATGGACAGCCGGTTCTCCTTCCGGGGGACATGAAGCGGGGCAGTTACATTCTTGTAGGTACCGGGGCCAGTATGGATGAAACCTTCGGCAGTACCGCCCATGGGGCGGGCCGCCGCTTAAGCCGGAACGAGGCGGTGCGGCGCTACCAGTTCGAGGACATCAGCGCGGATATGGCCCAGCATCACATTAGGCTCTTTGCGGCGGACAAAAAGGTTGCCCGGGAAGAGGCCCCCGATGCGTATAAAAATGTGGATGAAGTAGTGGGCCCCATAGTCCATGCAGGCATTGCCCGCCCCGTTGCCCGTTCCCGGCCCCTCTTGGTAATTAAGGGGTGAGCAGGGTCAGAGACCCCATGGTGACCATTACCCTCCATCAATAAAAAAGCCCAGACTCTTTGCAACAGAAAGAAATTTTTGTTCATCCTGTAATGAGACAACAATTTTGTTGCCTTCGACCAGACTGTAAAGGGGCCTTATTTTTTCATTCTGCAATAAAGCATAAACTTCGGGGCTGGCATTTGTAAGATCATAAAGCAAGGCCCGTTGTGGGCTTTTAAGTACCCCAAACCGAGATTTAAGGTTTCTAAAAAACTCGTTCCACCGCACAGAAGGTTCCGGGGAAATAAGTTGTTTAAACTTGTTTATTCTCATTTCTACTTGTTTATACGTGGTACAAGCCCGCATAAAAGAAATTTCATCAATCTTATATCTATCGGGGCCCAAAGGATTGCCTATTTGTTCCAAAAAAAGTTTATGCCCCAGAGATTTACCCCGAAAAGTTACTAAAAGCAGATCCTTATCTGCCAGAGCTTCGTAAGAGGTCTGAGATTGGGTTTCATACTCATCGATAAGACCCAGACAATAGGCACCCAATTTAGTCACCCGGACCATAAAAAGGCCATCAAATCTGGAGATGATCCTATCCTTGCCATTATAGTGTAGCGGTTTTGGGGGTTCTTTTTCACTAATTTCTACTAAACCCAAGAGGGCCAAGAGATACCAATAACCTTTAAAAAGCGGGAGCCCCATCAAAAGGTGGCTTTGAGGGCCCCACACATAGATGATTCGTTGATAATCTGAGTTTAGAAGAGCATCCTCTTCGCCTATATCGATGTACTCAGCCCTACAAAACAGGCTATACTTCTCTATGTACGGGTCTGCATAGGTAAATCTGTAGCCTCGAACATAGAGGGTTTTATACAGTGATTCTACAGAAAACCACCGTTGTGCCTTGGCGCATTCGACAAAAACATGCCAGAATAGGGATCTACAATCGGGGGCCTTAGCTGAAATGCGGGCACTGTTAACCTGACGGAATGAAAGATGTTCAGTAAGTACAGCAAATTCAAAAAAACTGCCCAGGGGATCATCCAATTTATAAAATGTTTTTTCTGGATTAAAAAATCGAGGAACTATTTTTCTTAAGATCTGTGGAACAGTACCATCTTGTTCAGTAAAGTCTGACTGCACCGATTGATACCAGCGAACAAATAGTTCTATTGGATCAAGCCCATGGATTTTACTAAGGGGAAATTCTCCCTGACCGCAGAGGGGTCGTATACTTTTAATTTCAGTTTTTGTCAGGCCGCTTTCCATCAATCCCCGAGAATATTTACGTTCGTCATGTAATACATCTTTAGATACCTGGATAAGCAAAGACAAATTATCCACAATAGTGGTTTCATTAGACCAAACATCGGTTGGTGCCTCCATAAGTTCCTGAAAAGAATATTCCGGAGGTTTTTTCATATACCCTATAAACAGACTACGAAATAGTTCGTAAAGATATAAATACTTATTTTGAACAACAGTAAAGAGACTCAGAGCTGGCTCTAACTCTATTAGGTACTGCGATGGTTCATACAGAGCAATTTCATTGTGCAGGTCTTCATCAATTTCATACTTTTTAAACAATGTTTCAAAATTTACAAAGCCCCAGAATACACCCACATATCGGTTTGGTTTGACCAATTCGATGCACCCGGTCTATTGCCTGAGCTTCAGCGGCTCGATTCCACCAGGGGTCAAAAATAAAAACATAATCCGCAGCGGTCAGATTAAGACCCACCCCACCGGTTTTCAGTGTCATAATAAGAACCTTTACTTCCGGATCAGTCTGAAAGCGCTGAACCAATGCCTGCCGATCTACGGTGGCTCCAGTCATAACCAAATTCGCCAGCCCTCGCTTGGACAGATCTTCCGAAAGTAAATCTACCGTCGCAAGGAAATTGGTAAAGACCAGACATTTGTGTCCCTCTGCTGAAAGGTTTTCCACCATATCCAGAAAATATTCCCGTTTTGCTGAAATACCGTTGTAGTTATCATCAGCTTCCGGAATACCTGCTAAACGCCGTAAACGGGTCATGGCTTTAAGCAGTCTGAACAAACCCTTTGCAGTTTCCCCGGATGAGAAGGCCTCTTGCACAGCCCGCAATTCCTCTTCTCGGATCTGGTGATATAATTCTAGATGGTCCTGGTCTAATTCGATTATTACTGTCTGCTCGGTTTTACTGGGCAAATCTTTGAGCACATCGGTCTTCATCCGACGCAAGATAAATGGATAAATTTTTAGCCGTAGTTCCCGACTTACTGGTTCTTCGCTATTTTATATGGGTAAGTACCCCAGTTTACCAGCGATCCGGTAAATAATAAGCTTAAACCTGAATCCGTATAAAAAATAAAGTAACCCAAGCCAACCTGATGGTGTATAATGAATTACCACTAAAACAAAATGCACCCAAGAGGTGAAGCTTGGATTACGTCATAAATACTACCACAGAAAAATTAAATAGCATAGGCGGAATGGCGCTGGTAGGAAAAATACTAGAAAAAGGGGAAAAAGCCTGCTGGAGATGCATCGCTTCCTGATATTGATATTATTTTTCAGGTTACTGAAACACGTATAACCAAAGATGGGACACCCTTACTGTTTCCGGAGATAGACATTGAAACCTTCTGGACGAATCTGTATGAAAGCCCTGAAACAGTAATCGATCTCTATCATGAACATGGTACCTCGGAACAGTTCCACAGTGAGTTGAAATCAGATATGAACGTTGAACGCTTGCCTTCGGGGAAGTTTGTGGTAAATGCCATCCTGCTGAAACTCGCCATGCTGTCGTTCAATATCTTGCGATTTATCGGCCAGACATCGCTTGCTTTCCCGGATGCACTTCCCTATAAAACAGATTCTAAAAGAAAGCGTCTACGAAAAGTCATTGATGACTTGATTCGTGTTGCGGTAAAGATTGTGAGACACGCCAGACAGACCTGTATCCGGTTGTGGGAACAAGATCCCTGGCTTGCTTGTTTCAAACAGGTCTATAGCGTCTGCTGTAATCTATAATTTTTTTTGCTCTTTTTCAGCTAAATTCTGGAAGCAGCCTTCTCTTAAAAGATTTTCTCCCTTACTTTGTGGGCTGTTTTTATGCTTCTTTTCCTTGGTTACTGCTAATTTGGATGGTTTTATACGGATTTAGGTTTAAATAAAAAACCTACAGCAATATTTGCTGCTAATGATATAATAGGTGTAGGGGCACTTAATGCAATTAAAGATCTTGGATTAAGAGTTCCGGAGGATATTTCTGTCATAAGTCATGACAATACGATGCTTGCTGCTAGTTACCATTTAAGTTCGGTGGACCTTAAAATTAAAAGTGTGGCCCATGCGGTTGTCGATTTAATGCAGTATGTTGTCAATGGCCATGACAAAGAGCCACGGAGAATCATGATCACCCCAGATATCATTCTTCGCGGCTCAACAGCTAAGACTATATAAGAACGTTTCTAAAATTGAATTATTTTTTTTAGACATAGGAGCAAATGTTTGCAGAGTTGGCTTAAAAGTTTAAAAAACTGCTAAAAATCAAAAATTTTGTCCTCTCCATAATATACTACTACACCGCAGCCTTGACCGCTTCATCAGTCTTGCTGGGAACAAAAGTACAGTATGTTGCAAGTATACAATTTAGCCGATCTAGCAACTCTTTCTGGGAATCCTTAAAGCTGAACCCCACAGGGATGACCGCAGGCCTTCATCAAAATTAGCCCCCGGCGCGGGATAAAGCCGGTAGCGTAGACCGGGAATTGCATCTAATATGGGGAGAATCTCCTTGCGGCTTTCCACCTTAAGATTTACCGCCAGGAACCCCTCATCCCGTACCGGTTTGGATAGCAGGGCCTTCCTCAGTACCGGTCCTATATCTCCACCGAAAAATGAAACATAGGGCTTCCTGAAAAACAAACAACTCTTTACAAAAGAAGCAAATACAGAGATAATCTCAATAAGAAGTGCACGGAAGAAAGGGGTAAGGCCTTAAAAAGCGTGCACTTTACTATGGGGTAACGATGTATAAGGAAAAGGAACAGGTACCTGAGTTTGAAGACTTTTATGTACCCTTCGGAGGACATTTACGAGAAGATAATCGATGGGTACGATTAGCCGCAATTATTCCATGGGAAGAGATAGAAGCTGAATATAAAAAATGTTTTTCAAAACGAATTGGAAGAACAGCCAAGACCGTACGGCTCGCCTTGGGATCATTATTGATAAAAGAGAAATTACAATTAACAGATGAAGAAACGGTAGAAACAATACGAGAGAACCATTACCTGCAATATTTTTTAGGATATGAATCTTACAAAGATGAAAAACCCTTTGATCCAAGCATGATGGTTCATTTTCGAAAACGGCTTGGACCTGATGCAATAGCAAAGATAAATGAGTTGATAGCGAAACGGTATCAAGAACAGGTAGAAGCAGAATCTGAAAAAAAACAGAACAAAAAAAACCAAAAGGATGACCATGATCATGGAAATCGAGGGCAACTCATTATAGATGCCACGTGCGTCCCCCAGGATATCCGGCATCCCCATGATGTCACTTTATTGGATGAAGCGCGAAGGAAAACAGAAAAGATAATTGATACGTTATATGAAGCGAGTGAGCTCACCATAAAACCACGAACCTATAGAAAACAGGCCCGTATCAAATATCTCAATTTTATACGAGGGCGACGAAGAACAAAAAAAGAAATACGCAGAGCGATTCGGACCCAACTCCAATACATACGACGTAATTTACGGACTATCAATGAATTACAAAACAAGGTTCCCAGTACAACGTTGAGTGCAAAACAGCGACGTGATCTTATCGTGATACATGAGGTTTACCGGCAACAGGTACAGATGTATAAGGGAAAGACCCATTCGATATCGGGAAAAATCGTCAGTATCAGTCAACCCCATGTACGACCAATAGCCCGAGGTAAAGCAAAAGCGGCCTTTGAATTCGGAGCAAAACTATCAGCATCGATGACCGAACACGGGATGATTTTTATAGATCGATTACAATGGGAACCCTATAACGAACAAGAAGATTTGCCAACACAAATAGAAAAATATAAGAGGCGATGTGGTCGATATCCGGAATCGGTGCATGCCGATAAAATATATCGGACACGAGCAAACCGAGCCTATTGTGAAGCTCGAGGAATACGATTGTCTGGACCACCCTTAGGCAGACCGATTAAAGAAACATTAGAGAATAAAAAGATAGTACGACAGCTACGAAAGATTCAAAGACTTGACGAAGCCATTCGACAAGCGATTGAAGGTGGCTTTGGATATATGAAACGAAAGTTTGGTCTTGGTACAATCTATGAAAAATTACGCGAAACTAGTGAAACAGCAATCATGGTATGTGTATTGCTGACCAACTGTGAAAAGATCCTGAGGGATCTTTTTATGCGCTTTTTATTTTTACTTGGTTTTAAACCTCATAAATCATATTTGAAAGTTTTAGTATACTAAATTAAACCCATTTTAACGTAAAAAAGTTTTGAAATATCATTTTTAGACATTTTCAGTAGGCCCAACATAGAGTCGTTTGTCCCAGGGGCCTTCCATCATGCAAGCTACCAGGGCAGCCACCCAGGTTCGAGGATCCATAGTCAGGTAGCGGCGGATGATTCCGGGATGATTCATCTGAATGACCGGAATTCCCGCAAGCCGGGCAGCCCAGGGCAGATAGGGATCAAAATCGGAGAGGACCGCCTGAATACGATCCTTTACCAACTGCCTGCTTATGCGTTTTATAGTTGGGTAAAAATGCAGAGCCAAGCGAAGACTGTGAAATATGGTGCGGATATATTCAACGCGGTTTTTATTTTTAATAAATGTAAAACAGGGAATGGACCGCACTGTGGCACGGGGCAGGCGGGAGGTAACAAAGGACGACACGGTCTCGGGTATATACAACAAAACTTCATGATACTGTTTCAGATCATCATACAGGGCGACCATCCGGCCGGCATGACCGAATCCTTCTCCTGCACAAGAATAGGCTATACGCATGGAATAACTCCATGCTAACGTTCGCCTAAGGATGTTAAAAAACACCTAAAAACGTATTAGAATTATATAAAAAGTGTTGCTCCATAATCCTTCTGTAAGGAGGTCTCGATGAACTATCCCTTTGAAAAACTATCCCCCTGGGCTTTTGAACTCCCCCGCTAGGGGCCCATGCAGGTACCCCTGCGGCTCTATACCACTGAAAACATGCTGAAACAGCTTAAAGAAGATTAATCCATAGACCAGTTGATGAACGTCGCAAGCCTCTCTGGCATTTACCGGTATGCTCTGGGCATGCCCGACATGCACCAGGGCTTCGGGTTCCCGGCGGGACATCTAGAATTGGAGGAGCCTTTCGAACAGTATGGGCAGCCGGTCCTGTTTCAGGGGGATATAAAGCGAGGCAGTTACTTTCTTGTTGATACCGATTGATACCGAGGCCAGTATGGATGAAACCTTCGGCAGTACTGCCCCTGGCTCGTTCCCGGCCCCTGTTGGTAATTAAGGAGTAAGTACTTTTGTCAGGAAATGGGCTGGAGGCTCCCAGGCATAGTCGCCATATCCACCTGCCAGAAGCCAGGTAGAAGGAATAGCCCGATCTCGCAGGAAGGAAAAAACCGTCATGTCCCGTTTTACACAGGTATCGAGGGGTAGTTGTAAATCAACAGAGGAAGGCAGTTCATCCTTTTCATAGGGGTCAGCGCCATCAACCACGATGGCGAGATCCGGTTTTTTACCACCTGAAAGCATTTCAAGCTGAAGAAGCCCAGAGGCAAGGCGGGATACATAGGACGCTTGATCTTCTTTCGATACAGGAATATCTACATCAGAAGCCACCAGCGGGGCTCTGCTGGGAACTGCATGAGCTAATGTTTCCGGGTCGAGAGGCCAACCTAAAGCCATGTGTATGGAGAGGGTCAGTATACAAGGATCACCAGAAGCAAGCTCTGCTGTACCGTCTCCCTTATGAGCATCGAGATCAATAATCCATATTGATGAAATGAGTCCTTCCGCTTTAAGCCTCCGGGCTGCGATAATAATGTCATTGAGAAGGCAGAAACCTGCACCGGAATCGTAGCGGGCATGGTGCATTCCACCGCCTAAATAGTAGCAAAAACCCGGATTGGAATTATTTGTAGACAATGGTTCAGAACTTACACCGGAAGGTTTGCTACGATGAGCCAGAGCTAAACGGCAGGCGAGATAGGTTCCCCAGACCTGGGCCCGGATCGTGGTAAAAAGCTCTGAAAGGGGTCGCACCGCATCACCAGGGCTGTATCGCCTAAACCTTCCCTGTTCATCCATCAATTCATAGGTCTTGATAAGTTCTTTTTCGAGCCCTTCACCGAACAGCGCTGCCACAAAGTTGGCATCATGTGCCCTGGCAATATCTTCCCGACTAATATGTCGGTCTCCTTCGGGAATAGAGAGCATATCCGCAGCTGATGCAAGCGAGTGTACAGGCCGCATGGGTGGTATTATCTTTTTTTTAAGATACTCAAGTACTGCCAAGGCCCGCCGATCCCGTATCGGGATTTGAATCCCATAATCGGGGAATCGCATATCAAGAGCAGGATCGTACAGCAAAATCATAGGATCTAAAAACGCATCACTAACTTGAGCGTCATTTCTACCCAATACCCCACATGGGCAGGCCCCAATTCACCATACCAACCAGAGGGATACAACATTGTCATATCTACTGGTATTTTATTCACAAGACTGACTGTAGTTCCTTGGAAAAGGGTATGATCAATATTGAATGAACACAAAAACGAGCCATCCTCAAGCGCGATAAGAGCATTACTACCCAGCATGGTATAATCATCAATTTTATAAATCCCGTTCACTATAAAATAATGCATCCGATTCAAATCACCTAACGGAAGGTTTACATTAAAAGACCGCTGTTCAGGTACTGTGTTGATCCAATCTTTTGTATATAGCATATCTATACTATCTTGTGAAACCAGTGCACTTCCACCATTGTACCAATATTGACTGGTAATGATGAACATTCCATCGTTGATAGAAAAATCTAAACCTATTGCAGCTTCAAGGCCTCGATACCAAATCCAGTCTCTGGTATAATAGGTTTGTGTATGCAACCAATGCATATCAAGGGTATATAAAGCATCAAAAACGATTGAAACCGGTCCATCATATTTTATAGAGCTACCGAAACGATGTAGAGGTTCATTGGTTGCATCTCGAAGTGTGACAGATCCAACCTTCATTGCAGGTCTACCAGCTTGAATTGCATAGAGCCCTTGCACACTCCAATGATTTCCGTGGTGTTCTGACACTATACCAGCTAGACTGGTTCTCCCATTCGTTTCAGTTGTATCATAAGGTCCGGTCCCAAAGAAACTCATTTTTAGAGTATCCATCGGGTACCAGTTACAAACAAGCCCAAGAATACCCCGAGGTCGAGCATCGGGATTTCGTGGATTTGGATGGATAAGAAAATCGGTAGGGCGAAATAGTTGCCCAAATCCAAAGGATAATCTAAGAATTCCCATATCTGTTGCAAAGGAATCGCCCTTGATTTGGTAATATAAACGATCTACATCTATAGTACTGGAATAGAAAGAATCAGTATTATTTTCATTTACCTCATTTGAACTACCACTTTGAATATAAAGGTTAACTGAAGATATAAAAATCCCTCGGTCTCCTACTGGGGCTTTCATCCTTAGATTGGCATACTGTTCTATTCCAAATAAATTATTTGAAGTCTCATTATAACCATATCCCCAGGAAGAACGTACAAGAGATTCACTCATACCGCTCCATTGCCAATCTGAAGCTACTGAATATGGAATAGAAATTATAAAAATAAAACCTACTATAAATAGAAATACACGCCAATATTTCATCGTTCAAGATTCCTCATACTAAATAAGGTATCATCTATAGGTTTGTCTAAAACAACATTAGACATTTTCAGAACCGTTCGACTCCCCTTTCTCAGAAGATCTCTCATTTCAAATTCTATCGGAAACCGTCTATTTCCAATTTGTTCAATCTTATGCAAGGTATACTCTTTCAACTTTGCACCTGAAAGTGCATACTGCTCAGTCTTTAATACATCTCCTGTTTGGATATCTACCCATATCTTTTGTTTTGGATAGCTTTCAGTTTTTTTATTAGCTAATAATTCGAGAACCCAAGCATCTCTATTATTTATAGACTCTTTACCAAGCAATGTAGGAGTATACCGAACCGATAATTTCTCATTTTCAATTGTATCTTCATAAGAAAAATCGGAACCCATCATAGATTCTTTAAGCATATGACCAGAAATCAGCATAACCGATTCAGTATCTGGTGAATACACATAGAGACGGCCTTCACGTTTTAAATATCTGGTATCCCGATCTTCAGGATTATAAAATTCAACAAAACTTAGTTGATTACCCTTTGCCCAAGCTTTAAACAATTTAACAAAACGCTTCCCCTGGTATTCAATAATCATTTCACCCGTATAGTGAATACTATCATATACTTCATTCGCATCAATCTGGGCCAATAGCTGCTTTGGATCCGGGCTTTGATGTTGTGCATACATGGCAGAAAATTTTACAAAGAAAATCAGCAATATAACGAGTACAAACCTTGTTTTATATTTCATAATGTTCCTCCCTTAATCACGGTTCTATTAAAGACATCTTATCTTCGTAAAGCTTCTACAGGTTCGATGTATGCACTTTTTAAGGATGGTAGCAATGTACAACAGGCAGATACTAACACACCAAAACCAAATCCTTGCAATAATATATTTGGAGTAAATGAAAGAAAGATGGTACCTGCAATGGGATAATCCTTGAGGCCTCCACCAGTAAAATAGGTAAAATCCATAGGGAACATCGATCCTAACCAGGTTCCTAAAGCACCAATGAGAGTTCCTAACATAGCGCCAAAAACACTAAGATAAAGGGCTTCGTAAAAAAACGTCCGTACAATTTGCCATCGAGTAAAACCTAAAGCCCCCATCATTCCAATTTCTTTGATACGTTCATGAATCACCATTAAAATAGTGTTAATGATCAAGAAACTTGCAACTACTTGAAATATGGTAAAAATGATTACATAGAGGAAATTGAATGATTTCATTAAAGCAATCCAATAGTGTTCCCTCCATTCTCGAACCAGTGCTCCCGGTCCTACGATAGATTGTACTGCTAATTTTACCGTTCCAGCCTGCTCATAACGGTTTGTATAAATAAAGAGTTGTTGTATGTTATTCTGCATTACAAGCACTTTTGAAAGTCGATCATAAGGTAAGATGATCACATTTTCATCATATTTAATATAATCAAAATTAAAAATGCCAACGATCTGAGGATTCATAAATTTATCAGAATATTGGGCAGAAATCATTTTAAAAGAAATCGTATCCCCTATCTTAACACCTAACTTCTTTGCCAATGTATAGCCAATTGCACATTCGTTGGATCCCAATGTAGGGAAACGTCCCGCTACAATGCCATCATTGCGCTTTGTAAGATTAAAATGATTTACCAGTAATTCCCGTTCTGTATCTATTCCCCACACAATTGCATGTTTTACTGTACTGTCAAAAAGACTTGCATAGACACTGATTCTTGGAAGGGCTGCCTTTACTCCAGGAATAGATTCAATCTCTGATAATAAATTCTTGAGAGGCATAGTCTCATTAAGAGGATATTGAACTGGAAGATATTCTTTGTTTTCTTCAAAGTCTCGTGAAACCACAAGCACATGTCCTGTTTCAAAGGTACGTACTGCTACTTCCATAGCCTTAACCATTCCATCAATCATGGAATTCATAGCAATATTAAAAAATACAGCAATTGCGACCGCAGAAATACAGAACCAAGTTCTGCGTTTATTACGCCAGATATTTCTAAAGGCTATTACAAGGAATGTTCCATTTGCAAATTTCATAATCTCATCCTATTCAAAACGCAGGCTGTCAGTGACTGGTAATTTCAGAGCCCTTATGGTTGGGAAAAGGGCTCCCAGACCAGAAATACTTGTAGCCACAGGGCCTATACCGAAAATAACTGGCCAATTCCAGGTAGACCTAAATAACCCCACTATTCGGTAGCCAAAATCTCCCTCCATCTCTCTTACCATTGCAGAATAATCAATTCCATATAAAACCATAGGAATATTGATAAGGCATCCAAGAACTATACCAAAACAAGAACCTAAGAAGCCAATCAATGATGCTTCTATAATGTACACTAGGAGTATTTCACTATCTATCATTCCAAGAGATCGAAGCATGCCGGTTTCTTTAGTTCTTTCAAGAACCGCCATCAGCATGGTATTTGAGATTCCAATAAACGAAATAATAAAAAGCAAGATTATTATTATTCGATTAGAAATATTATCACCTGTAGAAACAGCAATATAATCGGATACATATGATTTCCAGCCATATACCACTAAATTAGATGGTATAGGCAACCCTTTCTGCTCTATACCTTTTAAAAGACAGGACTGAATCTGTTCAGGATGTTCTTGCGGACCAGGGAGACGATCATCACGGGTATTTTTAGACCTGATAATAAGCTCGGTAATATGTCCTTGTAACATCATGCCAGCCTCATCCTGAAGCACATCTAAAGGTATACATGCGACATTTGCGTTTAATTGTGGGTTTGGACAATTAATAACACCAACAACTTGAACATCAATAATCTGGTTGATATGTCGAATAGCTCCCGTTTCTGTTTTTATATCAATTACGGTAGCAATTCGTACCCGCATTTG
This sequence comes from Gracilinema caldarium DSM 7334, assembly GCF_000219725.1. Taxonomy (GTDB): domain Bacteria; phylum Spirochaetota; class Spirochaetia; order Treponematales; family Breznakiellaceae; genus Gracilinema; species Gracilinema caldarium. The sequence continues at coordinate 2,515,039 of NC_015732.1, forward strand.
ACCTGCCTCAAATAAACGATTCCAGAGAAATTGCAGATCATCTTTCTTCGCATCAGAACGCAAGATAAATCTTTTTTCATCACTATTTTCTGACAAGCGGTACAATCCACGAATTTTATTTTCTTCTTCTTTTGTTATGGCTAGTGACAATAGATCTTCCTCCAACCTTTCAGGAGATAATATACGAGGGATCCCAATCCTTAATTTTTCTGCAGCCATATAACCAAGAACAATCTCGAAAGATCCCTTATTGGGAAAGCGGCCTAGATCTATATAATTTGGATATCGTAAAACCGAGGATTCTCGTTCAGGATCGATAGCATAAAATACAATCGGCGCAGAACCAGAACTTGAAAAAAGTGTGCCATTAAAAACAAAGCGAGGGGCTACGGCATACCCATTTTGTTCTAACACTTCTGCAATTGGCTCCCAATGAGAAAAACTTTCATACATTGGTAATTCGTCCTTTATCTCATAGTATTCTTTTGTCTGAAGTTTTGCAGCACCTGTTTCAAAAGCAACAATATTTCGCTGAGATTCAATATTCATCCCAGCCAACCAACCATCGATAAAAATGTAAAGACCCACAGAGATTGCGACTGCAGCAATAGTGATAATTGTCTTAACACGGTGGCGGGTTAAATTTTTTAAAGCCATCCGGACAAGTTCAATGAGTACTTGTATTTTCATAACTGCACCTGCTCTGTTTCAATCATTCCATCTCGTAATACAATGATTCGACGAGCATATTCCATGACCAATTTGTCATGGGTAGAAAAGATAAAGGTACTTTTTTCTTTTTTATTTAGTTCCAACATCAATTCAAGAATTTCTCGCGCTGTTTTAGAATCAAGATTAGCTGTCGGTTCATCAGCTAGAATAATCGCTGGATGTTTTACCAAGGCCCGTGCAATTGCAACTCTTTGTTGTTGACCTCCAGACATCTCCTTTGGCCGCCTCTTTCCCATATTGATAAGACCGACATCTTCTAAGGCCTTTTCAGCTCGCATCTTTGCTTCATTTTGAGGAATACCGAGTAATGTAAGGGGCAGCATGACATTTTCAAGAGCAGTTAAGACAGGAATTAGATTATATGCTTGAAAAATAAAACCGGTTTTTTGCCGACGTAAGATAGCCAGTTCTTTTTTACTTTGATTTCCTATGTTTTTATCTTCTATTTCAATTATTCCTTCAGTGGGAGTATCTAAACATCCAACCAAATGTAAAAATGTCGATTTTCCACTTCCCGAAGGTCCTGCAATTGCAGCAAAATCACCAGTTTCAAATTGTAAAGTAATACCTTGTAGAGCTGGTATAATCATACCATTTATATGGTACTGTTTTACTAAATTACTTGTTTTAACAACAACCATGAATGGCCTCCTTTTCATTGCTTTATTTCTTTTGTTGTTTCAATTCCTGCAATGCCTCTAGTCCAAATACATCCTTAACTTTTAATTCTTCTGTAATAGAGTTGGGGACTAACATCATCGAATTACCAGCCTTAAGGCCTTCATTTAATATTGATAAGTTTTTAAGCTTTAACGCGGTTTCATTGTTTATATAGATTTCAGCCGCTTCTTTAAATCGATTAGCGATATCAATCTCCGCTTCTGCCAGTAGTATACGACCTTTCTTTTCTCGTTCAGCCTGGGCAAGCCGGCTTAATGAACTCTGTAATTCCTGTGGGATTTGGATATCCGTAATTTCGATATGTTGAACAGTGATACCCCAATCAGTTGTTTTTATATCTACTTCTTTTCGAATTTGGTGTTCAATTTCATCACCTAGCTCAAGGAATGTGGTGAGATCATGCTTACTAATTGCGTTTCGCAAAGCAGTTTTTGCTGATAAAACTACAGCTTCTTCATAATTCTGAACCTCGCATATTGCTTTTTCTGCATCCCATACAAGCCAAAAGCAAAGAGCATCCACTGTGACTGTTACAGAATCTCTCGTAAGTGTTGTTTCAGCAGAGAAATCGGTAACCCTAATCCGTAAATCTACTGTTTCAGCAATCTTATCAGCAATTGGAAATAATATAAAAACACCAGGTCCTTTAACTTGATGAAATTTACCAAAACGCAAAATGATAGCCCGCTCCCATTCATCCATTTTTTGAATACTAGGAGCAACCAATGCACCAAAGGCAGCATAAAGAATATAAATTTGTGGATTATTTACATACCAAATTATAATAAGGATACTCATGATAATAAGAACTTTTACAGCCACTTGCCATCGAGGAAACAAGGTCATAACCAGTGTTGTCACAATGGGAGCTGCAATGAGTGCTAATGCATCGAGACCTCTAAATTGAATATTAGTTGTATATCGGAAAACTGCTGTTACAAGCAGCAACATGAGTAAAACCCCGATACCAATCACATGTAAGGAGAAATCTCTCTGTGAATTTTCCTTATGTACATTTTTAATATAGGGCTGCTGTTGATCCTTTTTATGAAACCACATTGTTATTCCTCCTTAAATTGCTGTATTAATTCGATTAGATCCTGTTTTGTTCGAATTCCCAAGGCTTCCATCTCTTTAAAAAACCTCCCAATACATTCTTCTATTCTTTTTTGCCGTTCAGTCTCTTTTAAATCCACTTCTTTATCAGAAATATAGGTACCACTACCAACTTGGGTAATGACCAAACCACGAAGCTCTAATTCACTATAAGCCTTTGCAATTGTATTCGGATTAATTTTTAATTCTATTGCCAGAGATCTAATCGTCGGCAGTCGATCTCCAGGAACTAAATGTTTTGCAAGTATTGCCCGTTCTACTTGCTGGATAATTTGTCGATAAAAGGGAACTCCACTCACGGGATCAAGAGAAAATGTTATTTTGCTACGTATACTTGTACTATACATTTAGTGCTATTGTATTATTGTAATAGTACAATTGTCAAGTAAAAACATACAAAAAATAACACAAAGGACCCCTAAAGCTATTCTTTAGAGGTCCTAATTGAATGTACGTATAAGCTATAATAGATTTTTAAAATTAACTTTCTAAAAGCAACCTTTATGCATTTCCATATAGAGGCCCAAGGATCTGACATGCCCGGTAATCGGAACCTTCACTGTCCATACCAAAGGCACTCCAATAACTGGGGCGGTACACCCTACTGATGTCCACATTGTGCATACAGACAGGGATCCGCAGGATGGAAGCCAGGGTAATCAGGTCAGCCCCAATGTGACCGTAGCTGATTGCCCCATGGTTCGCGCCCCAGGCAGCCATAACCGAGTAGACATCCTTAAAGGGACCATTGCCTGTAAGCCGCGGAACAAACCAGGTAGTTGGCCAGGTTTCATTGGTCCGCTTATCAAGCTTATTATGGACATCCTCCGGCAAGGTGGCGGTGACCCCTTCGGCTATTTGCAGTACCGGCCCAAGGCCCTTTACCAGATTGATGCGACTCATGGTCACCGGCATTCCGCCTTCGGTTAAGAAATCCGATGAGTAGCCGCCGCCCCGGAAGTAGCCCAGGTCTGCATAACGCCAGAGGGTGGCATCCAGGCAAGCCCCAGCCTCTTCGGGGGTAATTTCCCAGAAGGGTTTCATGGCAGGCTTGCCATCCCTGCGCTGTTTGCCGGTCCCATCCATGGTCGTAGCCCCTGAGTTTATCAGGTGGATGAACCCCTGGGCCGCGACGCCCTCAGGTTTCCATCCCGTAACTCGCTGGACCGCTTCGGGACTCCAATAGGTCCGCACATCGGAGAATATCTGGGCTGTTCCGGTAAGGAGATGCCCGAAGAGCATAGCCGCTCCGTTCAGGGAGTCATTTTCCGTTGCTACCAGATAGGGACTGCGGATTCCGTTCCAATCAAAGGATGAATTTAAAATAGTTTCAAGGAAGTCCCCATTGGGGAAATGGTCTGTCCAATGCCGCTGTCCCTGGAAGCCAGCCAAAAGAGCATTATGTCCCAGGGCTTCTTCATAGAGGCCTTTCCGTTTCAGGTCAGAATTTCCAACCATCAGATCCCGAACAATCATGGCCATTTTTACACTGGTAGACCAGACCTCATCTTTTTTTTTGCGGTTGTGCTGTTTTTCCGGCGGATTGATATCCGGTCCTTCCTTGCAGTTTTCCCGAACCCATTCCAGAGCCCGTTTATATTCGGCTTCGCTGTAAATCTTTTCCTCAAAACGCCGGACCAGTTCGCTCATATCGACATACTCGGTCCGCATCCCCAGATAGTCCTGGAAAAAGTCCGGATTTACAATGGAGCCAGCGATGCCCATGGAAACGGAACCGATGGAAAGGTAGCTCTTTCCCCGCATCCAGGCGGCGGCAATACCTGCACGGGCAAAACGGAGGATTTTTTCTTCCACATCGGCGGGTATTTTATCCGTATCCTGCAGATCCTGCACATCGTGGCCATAGATGCCAAAGGCAGGCAGACCCTTCTGGTTATGGGCTGCCAATACTGCCGCCAGGTACACCGCCCCTGGCCGGTCGGTGCCATTAAAGCCCCACACGGCTTTAATGGTCAGGGGGTCCATATCCATGGTTTCAGAGCCGTAGCACCAGCAGGGAGTAACGGTTAGGGTTACCGACACATTTTCCCGTCTGAATTTGTCCGCGCAGGCCGCGGCTTCTGCTACCCCCCCAATAGTGGTGTCCGCAATCACACACTGTACGGGCATGCCATTGGGATGTCGCAGTTTCGACTGAATCAAGGCCGCTGCAGCCTTGGCCATTCCCATGGTCACCTCTTCCAGGGATTCCCGCACGCCGCCAAGCCGGCCATCGATTGTGGGACGTATACCGATTTTGGGAAGTTCCCCCCGATACCGTTGCTCCGGTGGATTCATTTTTAAACTGGCTATATCTGCCATACCGACACCTCCTTTCAAGGCAATTTTGATGTTTGGATACCCCTAAAACGAAAAGTTTTAGAAGATCCTATGAGAGTTCACCGGCAATATGGTAACCGGCAGACGGACAATTTCCGGTTCTATTGGATGCACCGTTCCGGTGGAAGGGATCCTTTTTACTTCATCAATTTGTATGAGAATCCGTTCAGCCGCCAGCCGTCCCAAACCAGCTATATCCTGAGCTGCTATATATTTACAGAAAGGCAAGAAGGCCGAATAAGCTGTTTGATCAAAAGCAGCAACTGCGAAGGAAGGTAAAGGATAACCCTGTTTAATGTCTTCCAAAAGGCGCCGCTGCATTCCCAGATGCACCAAAAGGTTCACCGCCACCAGGGCTTCCGGAGGATTCCGGCTTTGCAGTAGTTCATCCATCCGCTGATACCCGTCGCTTACCCCCATACCCCCTAATCGGATCAGGTCGCCCTCCACAGAAAGCCCCGCCTCAGCCATAGCCCGGCCATAACCGGCAAGCCGTTCCCGGGCAGTCGAAATGCTGATATCTCCCCCGACAAAAGCAATCCGGGAATATCCATCCTGGATTAAGGCCCGAGTAAGGGCCGCCGATCCTGTTTCATTTTCCGAGAGCACCGCACCAAGGGAACAGCCTTCCACAAGCCGATCCACCAGCAGGATGGGCATACCCTGACAGGCTAAGTGCTGCAGGTGGTCTCCCTGGGATCCTGCCGGAATGACGATGATCCCATCCACCAGACGTTCCGCAAAAAGGGAAATCCGCTTTTGTTCTTCCTCCACCGAATTGGAAGAAGAAGCAACAAGAAGGGTATATCCTGCCTGTTCAAGGATGCAGTCCATAGCTTCGGTGAGTTCCATAAAAAAATCGTTAGACAGTTCCGGAGCAATCACCGCTACGGTCTTGGTGGATTTTGTTTTTAGACTCCGGGCTACATGGTTTATCGTAAAATGCAACTCTTCTGCAGCAGTAAGAACTTTCTGACGGGTTTCCGCCGTTACCAGATGGGAAAGGTCCGGATCAAAGCAACGGGAAACCGTGGCTGTAGAAACCCCTGCCAGGGCCGCTACATCCCGGACCGTGGCATGTTGCCTGCGGCTCACTAAAGCACCCCTGAAAGCAACCCTGCGTTATTCCCCCATATAAGGGCAATTATAAAGGCAAGCAAAAGAGCCACCAGGGTGTGCAAGGAGAGGACGGTGCTAATAAAAGCTCCATCCTCATTATTTGTTTTAAAAACCGGAATGATAAAGGGCGGCGGCAGTATGAAGAGGGTCATCAACGCTAAGGCTTGCAGGGGACCATAACCAAGACGGGGCAGTATCAGGAGGGTTATCCCTAAACCGACCAGGATAACCGCAACCAGCCGGCTTATAATAAGCAGTACACTTTTGCCCAGGTTCTGCAACGAAAGATCCTTAAGCCCAAAGCCTACTACAAGAGATACCAGGGGAGTGGTCATTGAGCCTATGGTACTAAACAGCGGATATAAAAATCCCCTATCCCCCCAGGGAAGATTTTGAGCCTGAGGAACAAAGGTTGATGAAATGAGGCCTGAAATAATGGCTATCATGACCGGAGATTTGAGCATACCAAGAACTATTGTTCCTAAAGACTGCCGGCCCCGCTGGTGAGGCTTTATATGTTCCGTCTGCAGCTGAAACATCAGGATGGTGAACACATAGAGAACCTGTCCAAGATCGGCTGATGCAAAAGCTGGAAGGGCTTGCGTTCCATACAGGGTTGTAAAAAGGGCATAGCCCAGCATTCCTGCCTCGAAACCTTGGAATAGAAAGACCGTAGTTTGCCTTGGCAGTGAAAAAAGCTTTGCAGGGATAATGGCAGCAAATCCCAGTAAACCACAGGAAACAAATACGGACAATGCTAATATCCCAAGCCGGCCATTTATGGAGATACGAGAAAAGGCGAGAAAAAGCAAAGCCGGCAGACTGATAGAAGACACAATCCGTTTAAGTCCCTCTATCATTGAAAAAGTGATATACTCTCGCTTCCCTAAAACAGCTCCCAGCAGGACAAGCACTATAATTGGTAAAAATTGAGATAACAGGCCCAGTTCATCCATGTAATCGTTTACACCTTATCACTATTGAGTGGTCATCGAGATACTGGAATAACACCTTTTTTTAGAATGATATTCCCGTATTTTACGGTTTCACCGGTCATAACCACCGCGAAGGCCTTTTTTGCCCTTTCATAAAAAGCAAATCGCTCCATCCGTTCAGTAGGAGGAGTTCCAGGCCAGCGACGGTCGATAACCTCCCGGTAAGAACGTTCAACTGAAAGATCAAGTTCGTCCCCAGGAACTGGTTGCATCATAACAACCGGATGTTCCACATAGGAATCCAGATTGATCAACGCAAGTATGCCATCCAACAGGTCGGGAATCCTCAATCCATCAGCCCGTATCACCCTTGAATTAAGGGAATCACCAGTAAAAAAAGCATCGGCCAGCACTATTTCGTCACCATGTCCCATCCGGAAGAGAGTATCCAATAGATCAGGGCCAATTACCGGGGAAATACCAATAAGCATAACTACCTCCTGTATGATAGTATCATCAGCCTGAAATAAGGAATTGTCAAGCAAAAATGTAATCGATTACATTTTATGTACAAGTCTGGTATATGAAAACAGACACTTCAGGGGCGGATATGGTAGACATCGTAGGTTCCATCCAGACCTTTAAAGGCATGGGTGGATCGAAACACCCTGAATACCGGCTGCCATAGTAACCATAGTTCCAAGTTAAATAATACTCACGCAGAGCCTGCTGGGCTTCGATTGCGACTTGAATGGTATGGCGGGAGTCGATTAAAAAGCCCATGACCGCATCCCCAATGGTTTTGACCGGAAGGCCATTATATTTTTCAATGTATTTAAAAAGTATCCTAAAATGTTCCCGTACAAGACCAACGGCTTTGGCATCCCCTAAATCGGAATACAATCTGGTTGAACCTTTTATATCGATAAACAGGATGGTACTGATCATCAATTCCAGACTCTAATCCTGAGGAAGGGTCTCACTTCCAAATATCTCCCGGTACAGGGGATGTTGCAGTACATCCAGCTCTACAAGAATAAGATCTTAATTTACCTTTATATTGCAGGCCAGTGTTCCAGCAGGTACTGTTCCGCTTCTGCATTCCAGAGCCCTTGGTACTTATCGCAGAGCACAGCTAAGCGTGCATACCGTGCATCTGTTTCCTCCAGCTGTTTAAAATCGGTAATCGCAGTCATCGGCATAGAGATCCCTGTATAGACAAGTTTTTTCCCCGCAGGCTTATCCGGCAGATGCAGGGTTGCCTCAGCGGCACTGTCCAGGCCTCCCACATGGGTAACCATAACCGCCGGGTTAATACGTCCCTGTTCCGAGAGACTCAGGGCTTCCCGCATATCATCTGTGTTGCCGCCAGTGGTCCCTACAATATGGGTTGCACCATAATGGATATTATAAAAATTCACTTTGGCACTGAACTGGGAATCCACAGGGCCGGCAAAGAAATTAAGACATCCGTCTTTACCCAGAATTGCGTCCCCCTGCTCTACGACAGGCGCTACCGGGGCAAACACAAAGACATCATCATAACCAGTACCCTCATTCAGCTCGATAAGCCGAGCCACCGGATCAGAGATCGTGGCGGTATTGATGAACACCAGGTCCACACCCCGCTTTTTCTGCTCCGCTGGGGGAAATAAAGAGGCAGCCCGGGCCAAACGGCCATCATCAATATCGGTAACCACCAGACGACGGGGTCGGTGTTCTAACTGTAGGGCATAACTGATGGCTCCTAGCCCCATCGGCCCGGCTCCGGCAAGAATGGCCATGGTCCCTCCGGGCAGGGTACCCATCTTGTGTTCATAACTACCCATGGTGGTATGATAACTTGCATGGAAAGCTCCGATAATGCAGGACATGGGTTCTGCCAGGGATGCCATAAAAAAAGCATCTCCCTTATACTCTAAGAGACAATCCAGTTCCATGACTTCATGGGGCATAATAGCATAGGTCGCCGCTCCACCACAGTACCGGTAGGAATAACCAGGTGAAGCCATGCTACCCTTATAATTCAGCGCAGGCTGTAGGGCAAATTTTGCCCCAACCTTATAGCGATGGGCCCATTTAGCACCAACCTTTTCAATAATTCCTGCAGTTTCATGACCTACAATGATTGGTTCTTGTGCTATATTTTTAGGCACCCGTTTATGGTCACTTCCAAGTTTTGCAGCCTTATAGGTGGACATACAGATAGAATCAGTAATAATTTTTACCAGTATTTCATCATCCTGAATCTCAGGAAGTTCAAATTCTTCCAGACGTAAATCCATTTTGCCATAGAGGCGCACCGCCTTCGTTTTCATAGTTCCTCCTCAATTTCATGAACCTGTACTTGTTGAGTATAATAATGCAGGGCTTCTCTTGTAGGGACCGCAGTACCTTCCGTAGTAACCGCTGCGGTTCCTGCTCCAACTGCGTTGCGGATCATGTTGTGCAAGGGATCCTCCCGCTGCAAACACAGGGCCAGCGCAGCCACCATAGCATCCCCTGCTCCTACAGTACTTTTAGGTTGTACCGGGATGCCTTCGGCAAATAGGACGGCCTTCTCATGTACTAAGAGGGCCCCTTGGGAACCCAGGGAAACAACTATTAGTTCCACTCCTTGTGCCAGCAAGGCCCGGCATGCATAAGCCATTTCACCAAGCCGAGGTTTGTCTTCCTTACGGAAAGAACGGCCGAATAACCGCTCTAATTCATCAATATTGGGCTTAACAAGGGTTGGCCCAACTTCCAAACCTAAACGGAGCGATTCTCCATCTGCATCCAGTATGGTTCGAGCTCCCAGGGATCGGGCCTTTAGGATCAGCCTTCGATACATATCTGGAGGGGTGCCTCTTCCAATACTGCCGGAAAAGACAAATATGGTTTCTGGACTAGCTTCAGAAAACAGGATAGCTTCCAATGCAGTTAAGGCCTTTTCCGATATGAGCGGCCCCTGATCATTGATATCCGTATGGGTGTGGTTAAGCGGATCGACAATTTTCATATTCGTCCTTGTTTCTCCCGGCACAGATACAAAGCGGTGTTCAATCCCACGTTCATCCAAATAGGTCTTAATAAAATTGCCTGCTGTACCTGCGATAACACCAAAAGCAGTACTTGTCCCCCCAAAGCCGTGTATCGATTTTGATACGTTAATTCCCTTACCCCCTGCATCGAGTCTTGAGGTACTGATACGATTTACCTGGTTTAAGGCAAAACCTTCTATTTCGACGGTCCGATCCACTGCAGGGTTTAAGGTAAGGGTACGAATCTTGCGATTATTCATGATGAATAGCCTCAAAGAAAGCGCCGAGGACTTCCTGGGCTTTATCTTCTTCATCTCCTGATATTTCCAGGGTTACCTGTTCCTGATATTTCACACCCAGGGTAAGCATGTGCAGAAGACTTTTGCCATTAATCACCTTGTCCCCTTTAATAACCGTAACTTGACAATCAGGAAACTGTTCGTTTGCAGTATCCACAAAGAGGCGGGCAGGCCGGGTATGGAACCCCGTAGGATTTATAATGGTATAGGTTTTACGATTCATGATAAAACTCCTTTCATATAGGTATAAATTGCTTCAGAACTTTCCATTGTGCTTGCCTGCGAAGCCCATTGGGCTGCCTCATGTAAGGTGATATGAGCTAAACGGGATCGAATCTTAGGAATTGATGCAGAACCCATACTAAGTTCAGTAATACCCAGCCCGATAAAGAGGGGAAAGAGTTCCGGATCTCCTGCGAGTTCTCCACATACACCGATCCAGATGCCATGAGCTCGTGCAGCTTTCGCGGCCAGCTCTATAAGCTGTAAAACCGCAGGAGTTAAACCCTGATGCAGGTACGTCAGGGACCGGTTCATACGATCAGCGGCCATGGTGTATTGGGTTAAATCATTGGTACCTACGCTGAAGAAATCAACCTCTTGGGCAAAATGATTTGCCAGGAGAGCCGCGGAGGGAATTTCTATCATTATACCCAATTCCCAGGAATCGGAAATGGATATGCCACTTTGTTGTAAATATGTAGTTTCTTCTGCAATGATCTTTTTAGCCGCCCTTAACTCTTCAAGGGTTGCGATCATAGGAAGTAAAATTCTGAGCTTTCCAAAGCTACTGGCTCTGAGCAGAGCCCGGATCTGGGTCCGAAAGAGCGTTTCTTTCTGTAGGCAAAGCCGGATTGCCCGAACTCCAAGGAATGGATTTGCTTCTTGTTCAAGCTCTATATAGGGAATCTGCTTATCTCCCCCTACATCGAGAGTCCGGATGACTACTGGTTTGCCCTTCATCCGCTGTAAAACAAATTTATAAACCTCGAACTGCTCATCTTCAGATGGCATGGATGGCCGGTCCATAAACATGAATTCGGTTCTGAAAAGTCCTATGCCATCGGCCCCATTGGTCAGCACCCCATCCAAATCTTGTAAGCTACCGATATTGGCGGCGATTTCTATCGGTACACCATCTCTGGTTACCGAAGGCTTCCCTGCATAATGACGAATCAGTGACTGTTCTTCGATATAGGCACTGCGTTTCTGTTCATATTCTGAAAGGATATCCGCATGAGGATTGATAATCACTGTGCCGGTTATTCCATCTACAATAATAGAGCTCCCTTCATGAAGGTCTGGCAGGGGGCCTAATCCAACAACCGCAGGAATTCCTAACGAACGGGCCAGAATACTTGAATGAGACAGTGCACTGCCTCCTTCAGTAATAAAGGCAAGCACCATAGCTCGATCCAATGAGGCAGTTTCAGAAGGGGTCAGATCTTTCGCTGCAACAATCGAAGGTTGCTGTAAATGCAGGGTTCCTAGCTCATCACCCTGGATATTTTGAACAAGACGATGCACAATATCCTCTATATCATTGATACGCCCCATAAAGAGTTCATCCTGCACCTGGCGTAAAAGTTCAATAAACAGGTCCCCCGTTTCTTTTACAGCCATGACTGCGCTTTTGTGTTCATCAGAAATTTTTTTTCTAATCTCCGCCAAAAACTCAGGATCCCGTAAAATCGAAAGATGACTCGCAAATATTTCTGCTTTTTCGGTACCTAATTCTGCTTGTGTCTTATCCCGTAAGAATGTAACCTGTTCTTTGGCCTGTTCCAAAGCTTTTGTAAAATGTTGCCACTCCACTTCCGGACTATTCGCACAGAGCTCTGGGCTCTGTTGTTGTGTAGTTTTGGTTGGTTCGATGAAATAAACTGGCCCTATGGCCACTCCCGGGGAAGCAGGAATCCCCTGCAAGGTAACAGTCATTATTGTTTCTCCATTGTCCTGATTACATCCATTATTTCTTTAGTACTCTGGGCTTTTAGCATCTTATTTAGTTTAGCATCGTCGATGCAAATCTGAGCAATGTTGGTAAGAAGGTCGATATGTTCATTTCCTTGAGCGGCCACAGCAATAAGCAATTTTGCTATCCGGCCCTTGCCAAAATCGACACCTCCAGGAACCTGAATAATCGCTAATCCAGTCTTTTTCACCAGGGGTTTAGCAGCTTCGGTTCCATGGGGCACCGCCACACCATTCCCAACATAGGTCGTTGAGATACTGTCCCGCTGGACCATTGCATCAACATATCCCGGTTCTATATACCCCGTCTTTAACAGCAGTTCCCCGCACGCACGGATTGCTTCATCCTTACTGGTAAAACAAGCATTCAATCTAATGTTGTTTTCTGAAAGCATCGCTTCATACATACTCTGATCCTCCTTAGCCCAAATTGAGTAATTGGGCACCTCAAAAAAATCGGTTGGATTTTTAAAAGCGCTTATAAAAACTCCTGATATGTTGTTCTGTTTCCTGTTCCAGATACTCAAGTATAGTAGTATCCAAAAGTGAAACACTTATTTCATTTAGAAGGGACAGATCCCGGTCATTCAGGTTCTGTGGTGCAAGCATCAACAGTATTGTTCTCGGGGCAGATGACCACTGCACAGCATCCACAACTAGGGGTTCTCTAAGTCGATGAATGGTAAAACAGGGCCTGGTGACGGCTGTACTGCGGGCATGTAAAAACAAAGAGCGGTTATCGGGCAATAAAATCCCATGATCGGTTGATCGCTGGGCCAGTGCTGCAAAAGCCGCTTCCTCATCGTTTATACAACCCAGACCCTTGCATGCATATATAAGTTGTTGTAAAACTTCATTCCAATCCTTCCCATAGGAACAGGATGTAAATACGAAAATATGATCAAAAATAGTTTCTTTCGGTAGATGAACGGTATCAGCCTGACAAGATGCAGGAATGGGTGTCACAACTGGAGCTGTTCGAGAATGTTCCGGATGCTCCCTCTGTTTGATCTTATCCTTTGCGTTCAAGTAGTTTCTGATCAGCTTTACGCCCTCATCAGATAAGAGGGGTTCCACTAATACATAGCTCCCTTGCGGGATTGGTAATGGGATGGTTGAAATAAGAATATCCCACCCTTCTAAAGACATGGTTTGAATATCAAACCATGATACATTCACAATAAGCTCAATCTCCGGGATCTTCTCCCGCAACCGGCTTGCGAGCATATTGGCACTGCCGATACCTGCAGAACACACAACCAGGGCTCGATATCGTCTGCGCTCCTGGGTTCTACGCGAGAGGGCCGCACCGAAATGGAGTACCAGGTAACCTACCTCATCATCAGGCACCCTGAGGCTGGGGAACAATTCATGCACAATATGAGACAATATTTCAAATAACGACCCATATTCCTCTTTGATACGATGCAAGAGGGGGTTTTTAATTGGTAGGTTATGTTGTAAGCGATACAGGGCGGGCACCCAATGGGCCAATAATCCATCACGCAGGATCCGATCTTCACTGAGTCCCTGCCCTAATGTTTCTTCACATTTCTGAATGAGGAGAGTGATTTCCGGAAGCACCTGCAGATTATCCGCAAGGAGTGTTTTGCCAAGCCGCTCCTGATGAGCGCCCCGAAGAAACCGTTCTATCGCTTCCTGTTCTGCATCATCAACAGGGATCGAAAAGTGGGAAAACATTGCAGTCAGGGCTGCCCGTGCAATACGGCAGACCTCTTCATCGCTCACCTGCTTCAGTTCTTGCGTCACAACAGGAAGCATATAGCCAGATTTGCGTCGTACAGCCGCCACAGCAAGTACCAAGAGGAGTTGCAAATAATCCTGTGGAGCCATATCGGGCAATAATTCCCGGGAAAGCCCCGAAAGAACATGTTCCGCATACCGAATATACTGCAGGGGGATAATTCTCAGAGCCAATAGTTCTGCTTCTTCCAGACAGAGACGGGAAAGTGCTGCCTCAGAACGAAGCAGAGCAAGGAGGCCACTCTCACCAAACAGATCCCATAACAGCATCACCAGCGCTTCCCGTTTCCGGTTTTCACTGCCCTCGAGTCGGAGTCCCATTCCCTTCCGCAGGGTCAACTGAAAACCATACAGGGAAAACCAGGATTGCAGGGTATCCAGATCCCGCCGTATGACTTGGATTGAACTATACAGCTCTTCTGCAAGAGCCGAGAGCTTTATCGCCTCATTCGATTCCAGAAGCAAGAGACACAGCATTCGCTGTCGTTCTTCCGGGCTTGTATCGCTTGGCACCGATTCCTGTAAGTCATTCCGGCACCGGGTTATACCCTCAGCATCACCTGCAAGTTTAAGTCCTAGCCCAGGCCGTGCCTGAAGTCGTATACCATAATCCCGCTCAAGATTTCTGGACAAGCTCACCAGTTCACGATGCACCGTACGGATACTCACCTTAATCTTCTGGGCAATATGGGCTAGGGTAACCTCACTCGGTTCATCGATGAGAATCTGAAGAATATTCCGTTGTCTCAAAGTCAGATTCATCGCAATCTCCACCCTAAACCCATACCGATTAATACTACCCGCTTATGCCTTTAACTTCTCTACAAGCACATCATATTCTGGACTCTTTAAAAAGTCATCGATGGAAATATGAACAGCACCTGGCAATATTGAACGGGCCCGTTCTGTCAAAGCTTCATGGGTAATGACGATATCCGCATCTTGAGGCAGATCGTTAATTGCACAATTGGTCACAGTTATCTGTAGACCTGCTTTCTGAATCTTGGAACGAAGTATCGATGCACCCATAGCACTGGAACCCATACCTGCATCACAGGCGAAGACGATCTTTTTTACGCCCTTTTTCTGAGGAATAACATCTACCTTGAGCTTGGAGCCCTTGAAGGCAGCAGTCTGGGCCGCAGCCTGTTCCAAACCATCCTCAGCTTCATTCTGTTTACCAAACTTCAGGAGCAGATAGGCTACTGCAAAGGATGCTGCAGATGAAAGCAGAACCCCTGTCAGCATCGGGAACAGTCCCCCCTTGGGAGTCATAGCCAGATAGGCAAAAATGGAACCAGGCGAAGGAGTAGCGACAAGGCCAGCCCCCAGTACCGAGAATGTAAAGGTACCGGTCATACCACCTGCAATTGCTGCAAGTATGAGTTTGGGATTCATTAAAATATAGGGGAAGTAAATTTCATGAATGCCGCCCAGGAAATGAATAATAATTGCACCGGGGGCAGATTCTTTAGCCATCCCCTTGCCAACAAGCCAATAGGCGACGAGGATTCCAAGTCCAGGACCAGGGTTGGATTCCAGCATAAAGATGATGGATTTACCCGCCTCAGTTGCCTGCTGAACACCGATGGGAGCAAGAACACCATGATTAATTGCATTGTTCAGGAAGAGTACTTTACCAGGTTCAATAAAAATATTTGCTAGGGGAAGCAGGTTCATAGAAACAATGGACCGAACACCAGCAGCTAAAACATTTGAGATAAACATAACCGCCGGAGCAATAACTACATAGGCGATAAGGGCAAGAATGGTACCCAAAATACCCATGGAGAAATTGTTCACCAGCATCTCAAAGCCTACAGGTATCTTACCTTCGAAGAAGGCATCTACCTTTTTTAAGCACCATGCGGCGATAGGACCTACAATCATTGCACCAAGGAACATGGGTATACTCGAACCAACAATGATACCCATAACCGCCGCAGCACCAATTACACCACCGCGAACATCATAGACCATTTTTCCGCCGGTGTATCCAATTAAGAGGGGCAGGAGATAGGTAATCATGGGGCCTACGAGCTTTGCAAAAGATTCATTAGGTAGCCAGCCTGTCGGAATAAACAATGCAGTAATAAGTCCCCAGGTAATAAAAGCCCCGATGTTTGGCATCACCATGCCGCTTAAAAACCGCCCGGTCCGCTGGATATGCATGCGGGCACCGGATTGATTCGCTTTTTGTACAGAATCACTCATATTCTGAACCTCCAATACTGGCAGTATATCCGTCTTCTGTACAGCAGAAATGACAACTTAATGATGTTACGGCAGGAATATTGTTGACAAATTACATTTAGTCTTTAAGCAAGCCTGCACGGGCCAGTTCCAGTTCCAGGTAGGTAGGGCCCACGCCCCAGAGGTCAAGAAATTCCCGGTAGGCCCGGTATCCGGAGTCTTTTATATTGATGAACAGCTCCCGCCTGTCCGCACCTTCCCGGTAAGCCCGGATAAGCACATTTTTCGGGGTATGTTCCATGGTGATAAACTCGACCATTTCCACCGCATATCCAAAAGCCCGGAGCATGAGAGCCCGGGAAGCATCGGTAACGAGGGTTGCCTGCTTATCCCTGGTTACCCCGTAGCGAATGATCGGGTCCATAGCGGGCGCTTTAAGTTGATGAAAGAACTCATGCTGACAGCAGGGTACGGCTAAAATGACCGGGCACCCCCATTGGAGGCCCTTAACCAGGGCCGCATCGGTGGCTATATCACAGGCATGGAGGCTGATAATCATGTCAGGCCGGCGAGCAGAAGCCGGCGAGCCTTCATCAATCTGAAAATTGGCGATATCCCCGACTTCGAAATGGAGCCGGTCGTAGCCGAGACGCCGGGCGGTATCATTGCAAAAGGCAACCACATCATCCTTTAGGTCCAGGCCGGTGACCTGAAATTGGCTGTACCCCCGGTCTATCAGGTAGTGATAGAGCGCAAAGGTAAGATAGGCCTTGCCACTGCCAAAATCTACTATATACAAAGGCTTATCTTTGGGGAAATGCCGGAGCGCGTCCTCTGCAAATTCCAGGTATTTATTGATCTGCCGAAATTTATCGTACCGTTTCTGAGAAACCCGGCCGTTGGTATCCATGACGCCAAGCTCGACTAAGAACGGAATTGCCTCTCCTTCCGAAAGGAGATAAGCCTTCTGGCGGTTATGAGAAAGGGAAGACCTGGACTTGGTGGGGGGCTTTTCCGCAATCTGACAAAGGCCGGCGGCGGTCCAATGGAATTGATAATCGGCGCGGCTTGTAAAAATGGTACCCTCTGCAAAGTTCCGAAGACCTTCTGCGAGGGGCGGTGCATCTGAAGCAAGGGGGTACTGTTGATGAAAGGTCTTGGGGCCGAATTGGAACTCTGCCTGCAGTTGTATGCCGCCTTTAAGGGCGACGGGCCTAAGTTTTAATTTTTGGCACCCCTCAGCCTGACGGATAAAAAGGCTGTCTTCTGCAGGGGCATAAGCATCCCGGAGCCGGGAGAACACGGCGTACACCAGGGTTTCTGCCACATCAAGGGAATCGAGGAAACTCTGCAGTTGTTCGGGACGGAGCGAAATCTTGGCTGTCATATTAAGCATGGACCTGGCTGGCCTCGATATAGGCGGCATGCCGGGCGGCTCTTCGGGTAGAGGAAAAGGCTTCGAAGCGCTCGAGGCTGCTGTTCAGCACCAGGTTTTCAGGAGCCTTCACTTCGGCGAGCAAGGCTTGCACTTCATCGAAACGGCCCACATCTTCCCAGTAATGGGCATCGCTGCCGCAGACCATGGGACAGCCCAGTTCTATACAGAGTTGTGCAATCCTGAGGCAATTGGGATGGCTGCCCTTGCGGATCCGGAAGGAGCTGTCGTTAATTTCCAGGGCTTTCCCATAATCCCGGGCTGTGGCCACCACCCGTTCCATATCGATGGGGAAGGCGGGGTTCCCGGGGTGGGAAATGGCATCTACCCAGGGACTGCGCAGGGCATTCACCAGGGCTTCCGTGTTTTCCTCTTGGCCGTGATCTTCAAAACAGATTTCGTGAAAACCCGCCATAACAAAATCGAGCCTGGCGAGAATATAGGGTTCCAGGTCAATCTCACCGGCGGTATTCATAATATTGGCCTCGATGCCGGTGAAAAACCGCACCCCCTGTATGGTCTTAGGCAGTACACGCAGGTTTCCGAAATGATAGGGATGGGTAGTCCCGGGCATAGCCGGACCATGATCAGTTAATACAAAGGCTTTGAGTCCCCGTCGTTGAGCCCCCCGGGCAAGATCATCGACGGTAGAAAAGGCATGGCCAGAGGCCACCGAATGGGTATGGGAATCAATATGTATGTTCATAGAGATGTACCTTATAGCATAATCATTTGTTCTACACAATTGCCTTGGTCATCCAACGTTTGCTCTTCCAGCGGAACAGCATGATGATACCCCGTATTGTTTCGTCGGTGCCCACAGCAAGCCAGATGCCAACCATGCCAAGCCCGAAGTGGAGCCCCAAAAGCCATGCACCCAAAACCCCAAGCCCCCACATCGATACGATACCCACCATAACGGGAAACTGAACATCCCCTGCCCCCTTCAAAGCCGGTATGGTAATCAGGTTAATAGACCGGCCCGTTTCCACATAAAAGGAAACAAAGAGCATATTGTAGGTAACTACAGCTATTTCCTTGACGTGGGTAAAAATACCAATGAGAGGCCGCTTGAATATATTAAGAAGGAGCACAAGGCTTACCGAGATGAGGGTTCCCGCAATCTGGTAGAGGTACACCCGCTTATAGGCCGCTTCAGGCTGTTTCGCCCCGACAAAATAACCGGTTTTTATCTGAGCTCCGTTACCAATGGACATGGCAGCAACAAACACAAAACGAACCAGCGTCTGGGCATAGACCTGAGCAGACATGGCATAGGTCCCCAGGGTAGTCACCATAGCCATAATGACAATCTGGCCTACGTTATAGGAGAGGGCTTCACCCGCAGAGGGAACACCGATTTCCAGAATCTTTCTATAAATTGATGCAGGAACAGTACGCCAGCCTTCTGACCGGAAAACAATATTTTGATGTTTCTTAATCCTGTAGCGGGTCATGATGACCGCCGCAATCTGGGAAACTACCGACGACACAGCAACCCCGGCAACCCCGGTTACCGGCAATCCAAACCATCCGTAGAGGGCCAGTGCATTTCCTACAACATTAATCAGATTCGCAATAATCGAAATATACATGGCATCCCGGGTATAACCATAAGTCCGGAGCACCGTTCCCTGAAACATGTTAAAGGCAATAAAAGCCGAACCAAAACCACCAAAGATAGTAAAATACTGCCACGCATAGGTTCGAACCTTTGGTTCCAGAGGATACAGAGAAAGCAGGGGCCAGGACCCCGCAAGAACCAGAACCGTAACCAAGAGGGCCAGCATCAGTACCATAACCGCACCAGCTTGGGCGATCAGCCCCGATTCCTCCTTCCGCTCCGCACCCAGATACTGGGCCAGTACAATACCCGATCCGGTACACACGATGGTAAACAGGAGTTGGATAAAAAACATGTATTGGGACACCATACCAACGCCCGCTACAGCCTCTTGGGCATAGGAACTGAGCATGAAGGTATCGATGGATGATACCAGCATTCTGAAAAGGGATTCGAGAAATATGGGCAGTACCAGTACTGGTAACCCCACCGACCCAGGGTTAATTGATTTTTGAGCTTTCATTATTGCATTACTCCAGCGGAACAGCTCTCCGATGAGCATAATGTCCAGCGGAGCCATACTACTCAATTTTTAATCTTTGGTATAGATGGATGAAATTTTCCAAATATTATTCTGTATAAAACATATAGAGACATATTGCCCGTCGTATACCCGTCGTATACATAAGTACCCTCAGTTATACAATCTAATTACTTTTGTCATCTTTAACTTGCGCAACATGCATACTCAAGGTAGTATAACTGTGGAGGTTTTTATGATTATATGCTGCGGTGAAGCCCTTATCGATATGGTTCCCTATACAACGTCCGATGACATTGATACCTATCGTCCCCTGCCTGGTGGCAGTCCCTATAACACTGCTATTGCCATAGGCCGGCTGGGCGCTCCGGTCAGTTTTATGGGCCGCCTTTCATCCGACTTTTTTGGAACCATGCTCGTAGATCGGCTTCG
Source organism: Gracilinema caldarium DSM 7334 (assembly GCF_000219725.1). Taxonomy (GTDB): domain Bacteria; phylum Spirochaetota; class Spirochaetia; order Treponematales; family Breznakiellaceae; genus Gracilinema; species Gracilinema caldarium. Next base: position 2,535,187 of record NC_015732.1, read on the forward strand.
AGCAAACAACGTAGAGACCAATCTCATCGTCCGGTCAACTCAAAACAGCACCCTGGCTTTCGTAAAAATAGAAGCAGGGAAAGAACCCCAATACGCCTTTTACACCGAAGGAACCGCTGACCGGTCATTCTCGGTAGAAGATCTGCCAAAAACCTTACCACAGGACCTGCATGGAATTCTTTTTGGGTCCATATCGATGACCATGGAGCCCGTGGCGAGCACCATAGAAACCTTTATACAATCCCAGAGCAGGCGGAATGATGCCTCTGCACCGGTCATCTCGCTGGATCCTAACGTCCGTCCTGTAATGATCCATGATCGGGCTCGGTATGTGCAACGTCTTGAATCATGGATAGCCTCTGCCACCATCGTTAAAATTTCCGGCGCCGATTTGGAATATGTCTACCCATCCCTGTCGCGGGAAGCGGCGCTTGAAAAGGTTCTATCCTTAGGTCCCACCCTGGTGGTGACCACCCTCGGCGCCGATGGTGCCCTCGCCATCGGCCGCCGTAGTGACGGCAGCCGCTTCAGTGCCACCGCACCAGTAGTTCCGGTTAAAGTTGCCGACACCATCGGCGCCGGCGACACCTTTCACGGAGCCTTATTATCATGGCTGGAACTCAAGGGCAAACTGAACCGGCTCGCCCTGTCAAAGATTTCAGAAGCAGACCTGCATGAAGCCCTCTTTTTTGCGAATAAGGCAGCTTCTTTGGTCTGTACTAAACATGGCGCAGAGCCTCCCACCATGGCAGAAATGGAAGCGTTGCAGACCTAAGGCATCCTAATCAATTTTATAGAGGAAAACGTTGGATGGAATATCTTTTTGATGGAGTTCGAGAGTTTAATCAAAAGGATTATCGGGAATACAAAAACCTCTTTCAGGGACTCAGTCGCAGACAACAACCGCATACTCTTTTTATCGGCTGTTCCGATTCTCGGGTGGTTCCTAACCTGATAACTAAAACATTACCTGGAGAGCTATTCGTCATTCGTAATATCGCAAATATTGTTCCCTTTTACCGGGAATCTGAAGAATTCCTTGCCACCACAGCCGCAATTGAATATGCTGTCCAGGTTCTTAAGGTTGATAACATTCTCATTTGCGGCCATTCAAATTGCGGGGGATGTAAAGCCCTGTATATGGATGAACATCAAACCCAGGAGATTCCCCACACTAAAAAATGGCTTGAACTTGCAGGGCGGGTAAAGCAAAAAATACTATCAGAACCGGTTCTTGATGAACTGGAACGGGAATGGAAAACAGAACAGCTGAATGTGGTGGAACAGATGAATCATCTTATCACCTACCCCTACATCAAGGAGAAATATCGGAATAAGGAGATCAACATCCTCGGGTGGTATTATCACATCGAAACCGGGGATGTCTTTAATTATAACCCTGAGGAAAAACGTTTTGTAAAAATTACTTGAAACAAGCGCTTCTCCCACAACCCAATCAGGGTTTTGGGGAGCCTTTACACCATACACAACTACAAAGTAACCTTAGCGCCTACAAACCACTGGGACCAGGCAGTAAAGGGAATACCAAACCAGGTGGCCGATAGTGTATCCTGGGTCTTCATAAACTCTGGAACTGTTCCGCCCTCTTCCAGTTGAACCAGGGTTTTAATACCTCCTGTCAGGTGAAGGGACCGGCTCAAAGGAAGTCCGAGGCTGAGACGGGCTGTGGGATAGGGTTTAATTAAGGAAATAAAAGCATCTTTATCACAATCTACTCCCGCCTGATACAGGGCTTCAATATCCTTCCCAAGGTGTTGCTCTGCGGACACATCAATATCAATATAGGGACCTCCCAGCCGTACCCTGGTACCGAGGCCTGCACTCACCATGAGGTTGTCATTTCGGACAAACCAGTCAGTCCGCGGAGCTCCTGCACCTAGTACCAAATAGATGAAGGGACTTCCGGCCTGCCAATAGGCAAAGGCCGTGTCCGTAGCGGGCATATATACAAAGCTCAGACTGTCCACTCCATTCCGGGATATATTGATGAGCCCGATCTGTAGGCCCCGTAACTCATCGGTGATATTCACGAGGCCAATCTGCATCCCATCCACCGATTCAGCCACATTGAATACTTCCGCAATCTGTATACCCTTAACGGTTTTGGCAATATTAAAAACCCCTGCGGCCTGCACCGATCCCGTAACATCCTCTGCAATATTAAACACCCCTGCCAGCTGAGCTCCCCGAACGGGACCGCCGGCTATATTAAACACCCCGGCCCCTTGAAAACCAAAACCCTGGTTATAGATATTAAAAACCCCAGCCCCGGCAAAGCCATAGGAGGCTTCGAAGGTTGCTCCAATTAAAGCAAAGGAAGCAGAGGTGCGATAATACCCAAAAGGACTAGATACCCCTGGCGCAAACGAAAGCAGTACCGGTGTATAGGGAACTTCAGAGTCTTCGTAAGATTCTGTAGCTTCCCTTACCTGAGACGGAAACTCCGCATCTGCTCTGTTTGTATCCCGTTCCCTGTTCAGTTTTTCCTGGTATTGCTCCCGAGCTTTCTGCAGAACAGTCTCATCATCTTCCTGGGCAGCCAGGGGACCAGCAAAAAACGAAAAACCCATTAGTAATGCGACGAGTGAACCAACAATACGTTTCATTTCGCTCTCCTCTCCATTCGATGAACCAACACAAGAGTCCGATCCATCAATTAAAAATTGAGGGATTAAAAATCCATCCCCCGATGTCTCCATAAGAGCACATCGGTTATATATATAGCACGAAACAACTAACATTTCAGATGAATATGTCAAAATCTAAAAATCCCAACTTATTTTTTAAGCGACTGGTTAACTATTGATGATATATTTACAGCTGCTTTGCCTTATCGATTAATAAACAACCGCATTAACCTGGACTTTATACCCCAATTTCGCTATTTTAAAATTGCAGAGAATGAGTTCAGCACAAAGGAACTCCTTTCCTTAAAGAACCTGATTGGGGCATTGTTTTTAGTTGAAACTTCAGTCCCCAACGGAACTCGAAGGGATATTTAAACAGCTGAGGGCTTTGCTTGAGCAGGAACAGCCGGAGGTGTATCGGGCATTTCTTTCCTGGCTGTATAATTTTTTCTCAAAATCCGTACCTGATTGGGTGAGAGAGCCGTTAGATCCGAAGGAGGCACCGACCATGCTAGCCACAAACCTGAAGAAATGGGAACAGGAACTTATCCAACAGGGTATATTCAAAGGTAAACAAGAAGGTTTGCAAGAAGGGCTACAACAGGGTATAGTAAGAGGCAAACTGGAAACGGCTCGAAAACTGAAACAAAAAGGTTTAAGTGTACAGGAAATTGCTGAGGTTACGGGACTCAGCTTTGAGGACATAGAACAACTTTAGAAGACTTTTAGAAATATCATATTTTAAAAGTATAATATTGTTGATGTGCAAATCCCGTAACAGGGGGCCCCGGTGGGTGAACAAGAAACGATAGAGAATCGTAAAAACGGTCCTAATACGGTGATAAGCCTCGCAGAGGAACTTTTGTCTGCAGGACTCCGTCCCGGGATGACCATCCTCCTGCATTCTTCCCTCAGTGCTCTTGGCTGGGTTTGCGGCGGTGCACCGGCGGTCATCATGGCGTTCCAACAGGTTTTAACCGAAGAAGGAACCCTCGTCATGCCAACCCATTCGGGGGATTTATCAGACCCGGCCCAGTGGGAACATCCGCCGGTTCCCCGTGAGTGGTGGGAAACCATACGGAGTACCATGCCTGCTTATCGAAAAGATCGAACCCCCACACGAGGCATGGGCATCATTCCGGAAACCTTCCGAAAAATGGATGGTGTACTGCGGTCCAGTCACCCCCAGATGTCCTTTGCTGCCTGGGGAAAACACAAAGCATACATTTTGCAGGACGAACACTACGATTTTGGCATGAATGACCAGAGCCCCCTGGGCCGCCTTTACGAACTGGACGGACAGGTCTTTCTGCTTGGCGTAGGCCATGACAGGAACACTTCGATACACCTGGCTGAATACCGAGCCGAGTGGCCTTCCAAATTGATGATTAAAAACGGCATGCCCATAGAAGAAGGGGGCATAACCTCCTGGCGCGAGTTTGATGACATCGCCTATGGGGGCGAAGACTTCGAAGCCCTCGGCAAGGCCTTTGAGGAGCAGCATCACATAAAACCATTCAAGGTTGGCAATGCAAGCTGCCGCATGTTTTCCCAGCGGGCCCTGGTGGACTTTGCAGTCCATTGGATCTCTACTCACCGGACCTAAGGCCCTTTACTTTAGAGCCCGCAGTGCATTCAGCACCGCCAGGAGGGCAACCCCCACATCGGCAAGGACCCCCATCCACATGGTTGCCAGCCCCAGGGCACCAAGCACCATGACAGCAATCTTCACCAGCAGGGCAAAGAGTATGTTCTGCCAGACGATGCGGCGGGTTTTCCGCGCCCGGTCGATGGCTTCGGGTATCCGGGACAGGTCATCGGTCATAAGGACCATATCCGCCTGTTCTATAGCCAGGTCCGACCCGGCCCTGCCCATGGCGATTCCCACATCGGAGCGGGCCAGCACCGGCCCATCGTTAATGCCATCGCCTACAAAGGCCGTAGTCCCCCCAGAGCTTTGCTGTAACAGCGATTCGAACCGCTCCAGCTTATCCTCAGGGAGCAGGCTGTGGTGTACTTCAGTGACCCCGGTTTGCCGGCCAACAGCATGGGCAGGGCCGGGGCCGTCACCGGTAAAGAGGGCGACCTGCTCGACCCCGCGATCCCGCAGTTCCCGGATGACCCGGGGAGCATCGGCCTTTATCTGGTCTTCCAGGTGTACCGTTCCGACAATGGAGCCATCGTATGCAACATGAATAACCGTTGCGTCGGCGGAGCTGCATTCATGGGGAATAGATTTAAGATGGAGGAGCCGATCATTCCCGGCAAGAATTTCCGTTCCCTCCTGGGTCACCAGACTGCCATGACCGGGAATTTCGTAGTAGGAGCCCTCATCATAGACAGGGTTGGTATCCGATTGGGTTTTCCAATGGCGCTGCACTGCCTGGGCCAAAGGATGATTGGATTGGGCAGTAGCGGCCGCTGCATAGGCCAGAACCTGTGCTTCCGAATGGTTAGGGTGGACATCAATTTTTGACACCTGGAATTTTCCCGTGGTCAGGGTGCCGGTTTTATCAAAGACGATACGTTGGACATGAACCAGCCGGTCAAGGACTGCAGCTCCCTTGAGTAAAATGCCCCGTTTTGCCGCTCCCCCAAGACCGGCAAAATAGGTAAGAGGCACACTTAAGACAAAGGCACAGGGACAAGAAATGACTAGCATGATGAGGGCTCGGTACAGCCAATCATAGAACCGTGCTCCTGGAAGCAGAAGAGGCGGCACAACTGCTATAATGAGGGCTATTCCCACAACAACAGGGGTATAGAAGCGGGCAAAGCGGGTAACGAATAATTCAACCGGGGCTTTCCGCTGTTGGGCTGATTCTATCAGATGTAAAACCCGGTTTAAGGTCGAATGTTCATACTTTTCAGTTACCTGTACCGTAAGGGTGCCTTCTGTAAGTACATAACCGCCTAGCAATACCTGCCCCGGTTCAGCGGGCCGGGGTACGGACTCACCGGTTACTGCAGAAGTATCCACCGTACCGGTACCCTCTGCCACAAGACCATCCAGGGCAAGCCGCTCCCCTGCCCGCAACAGCAGGAGCTCTCCCGGTTCAACCTGTTCCGGAGGAGATGCTATCCAGGTGCCGTTTCGTTTAACCCGCACCTGGTCGGGGCGCAGATTCAGGAGAGCCTCGATGGATCGGCGGCTGCGGTGTACTGCATAGTCCTGGAAGAATTCTCCAATCCGGTAAAACACCATAACACCCACCGCTTCTTCCCAGGCTCCGAGGGCAATAGCTCCAAGAGATGCAATGCTCATGAGGAAGAGTTCATCAAATACAAATCCCCTTCGCAGGTTCTGCCAGGCTCCCCTGAAAACGGGCCATGCGGCAGCCCCGTAGGTGACCATCAACATAATAAGACCCATTGTTGTCCCATAGGGGATACTGAGTAGATTTTCAGACAGTAGAATGCCAAAGATAGTCCCCAGAAACGCGAGGGCTAATGTCCGGGCTTCGGCAATCTGGGTCTCGGTAAGATGACCCACAGGAAGGCTCTTTTCAGCGGAACTTGAATCTTGTATGTCAAAGGCGGCACCACAACCGCAACTACTGCAGGAATCATTCATAGGTTCATATACTCCTCTTGATACTATGCAGGCCGCTTCTCAAAACTGCAGTTTTGAGAGGCCCTTTAAGAGAGGCCCTGCTCGGACACATGTTCCATGGCCAGGGCAATCAGGGCATCCACATGGTGATCATCGAGCTGGTAGTAAACAATTTTTCCAATTTTCACTGGCCGGACGAGCCGGGCACGGCGAAGTATTGCAAGCTGATGACTTAAGGCAGACTGACTCATATCAAGCAGTGCTGCGAGGTCACAGACACAGCGGTTTTCCGGACTTTGCAGGGCATGGAGAATCCGCAATCGACTGGGATCCGCAAGAATTTTAAACAACTCCGATAAGGCTAAAAGCCGTGGAACAGGCCATTCCAGCTTCCGGTCTTCTTCCGAAATCGTTTCGTCCCTGTCGGTACAGGTACAATGATAAGTTTGTTGGTCCATACTCGATGACAGCTCCCATACATGAATATATGTTCATACATAATAAATGTCAAGGGATGCATTAAACAAATACAAGCAACACCCGAGCAGTTTGTCGGACTTGTCTGAATAATCAGATAAAAATCGCAGACATTAGCGATTTTTTACCTTGCAAACAGCCAAAGCAGCCAGGTTAATCGAGATTTTAATGGCTAAGGGTAATCCTTAGCCATTAAAAATCTACAAGTCCGACAGGCTCTTAAGTACGGAGAATTTTCTCCATTGGCTTTCCTTTTGCCAGTTCATCAACCAACTTATCAAGACAGCGGACAATACGTACAATTTCATCTTGAATATCCTCGATACGTATACCACAGATAAGTCCTGTAATAAGGCTAGCCTTGGGATTGATGCACGGGGCCTCTTTTACAAAGGTTTCCAGATTAATCTCTAAATCCGATTGCCGTTGTAGCTCTTCACTCGTATACCCCGTAAGCCAGGAAATGACCCGATCCACTTCTTCTTTTGTCCTGCCTTTTCGGACAGCTTTTTGGATATAGAGCGGGTATACTGTTGAAAAGCGCATTTTATATATTTTTTGTTGATCCATGGGGAACTCTCCTGATAATTTGACAGGATTCAAAGTGCCTCAAAAAAATCGGTAAGATTTTTGAAAGCGCTTAATCAAATCTTTACAAAATCTCATTTTCCGTTACCCGCAAGCCTTTCCATCTCCTGTCGGGTCCGTTCCATCAGATCCGTTGTGGATTCCCGCTGTAAAAGATGGGGGTCGGGATATTGGGGATTCCCGATACGCACATAAATGGTCTGGCCAAAGAGGAACCGCAGTAGGCCCCAGGACCGTTTCTTAAAACTGATCCTGATCGGTACCACGGGCACCGAGGCTTCGACTGCAAGCTGAAAAGCCCCCCGCTTAAAGGGCCGCAGCTGTTCATCAAACTTAACCAGTTCTCCCTCAGGGAATACATGGATAAAGCGCCTGTGCCGCAAGAGACGGGAGAGTTCGTAAAAAAAGATACGGCCTTCGGTCAGCGTCTCTGGAATCGGCACACTGCCGAGGGCATTTACCAGAAAACCTGCAACCGGAAGCTTAAAATTGCTGGGCAGGGACGTAAAGACCGGTTTTTTCGGAAACGCTGCAAGGCCAACCATGGCTGAATCCAGGGTATGTACATGGTTGGCAACCAGGACTGCCCCGCTTTTCCGGCGTACCTTACGGAGGACCTTACGATTTTTAATTCGCACCCGCAGCACAAAGGTACAATAGAGCCACAGGAGAGGGATAGCGACAATATAATAGAAAACAATTGAAAAAAGCCTTGTGGGGATGCCCTTGTTTATCCGCCGTTTATACTCCCGTCCCGGGTTTTGCTTTTCCAGACGCCGGGTCTGTTCATCCTGCCGGGCCGCATCGAACATCTGCTCGGCCTTGCGTATTGAATAGTCCAGACGATACACCTTCGCCCGCTCGGTATAGGCCGGCCCCATCCTATACCGTTCTTCCGGATGTTCTATCCAGTACTCAATTTTATGAGCCAGGTCCCGGCTGGAACCGGCTTTAAAGAGACTGCGTTCATCCAGGGCAAACTGGCCGGTGGCGCTTTTTTTACTGTTCGAAATCACCGGAACCTTACCGCAAGCGATTGCTTCGAGACAGGCTATGGCTTCAATTTCCACATCTGCCGCATGCACATAGAGATCGCAGGAATGAATCAGATTAATGAGTTCCTCCTGCTGGTAAAATCCGAAGGTTACCGGATTCGTGAGAGATTTCGCAAGCCACCGTAGATAGCCCTCTCGGGGGCCAGCACCGGCGAGATGTAGTTGAATACGATCTTCATATTTGGATAATTTTATGGCTTTAATGAGCACATCCTGCCGTTTTTCCGGAGCAAAGCGACCCACCATGAGAATATGAAACAACCGGTTTCCTCCGGAATCTGTTGATGGGTGGACCTCAGGTCCCTGAAAATTGGGAGCCGGGTATATAGCTCCCGGGAGATCTAAGCTCTGGGACACAGGACTGAAAGCGTAGCTGACTCCATTCGAAATTACATGGAGACGCCCCGTATAATGATGTTTAACCAGTTCCCGGGCAATAAAGGGAGAAGGACAGTGGATATGTTCAACCCTTCGGTAAAAGCTGAAACGAAACCAGAAGTAGATAAAAAATGCTATCGGTGCGCCCCAGGGACCTAGCCCGGCCCCATAGGTGATGTTTTCCGGCTGAACATGAAAAGCGGCCGTAGCGGGGATTCCCATTTTTTTTGCAAGCCCCAAACCCTTTCGTGCTACCTGCCAGGGCATGAAAAAATGAACCACATCAGCTCCGGTCAAGGCTTCCTGCATAACTTTTTTATCATATTTTGCAAATATCATGGACTGTTTTCGGGCTACCGGTGTTACGATGGGGATATAGCGCTCTGGAACCGAATACATGTCGGGGCCATGGACTCCCACACTTACCACCCGGACCTGGTGGCCCCGCATATTAAGGGCTTCGACAAAACGGAAGGCAGTCATGGTAGTTCCATTGGTCAGGATGCCGTAATTGTCGATCACAAAGACGATGACCATAGATTTTTCCCTTGTATTATGTAAAATTGTAGTGATAATTTACTGATCGGTCGAGGGCCCGTGAGAGATAGAACAAATCTAAAGAACATACAAGAGGCGTTTCAAAAACCTTTACCCGGCAGGGAAGCACATCTCAAAATGGCACCTCCCTGGCGAAGGGATGCCCTGCAGCCCGAACAGCATTACCGGCCTTCGGCGGTTCTGCTATTGCTGTATCAGGCGGGGGATGCACTGTATTTTCCTCTTATTCTTCGAAGCAGTCAGTTGAACCACCATGCGAGCCAGATTGGGCTTCCCGGAGGCGCTCTGGAACCGGGAGAAAGTGCAGAACAGGCAGCCCTGCGGGAAACGGAGGAGGAACTGGGGATTTCTACCGCAAAGATTCAAATCCTGGGCTCATTAAGTCCCCTGGGTCTTGCCGTCAGCGGCTACACGATTTACCCTGTTGTCGGATACCATGAGGGGCCTCTTAACGTTCGGCCAAACCCAGCTGAGGTAGCCCGTTGTATTATGGTTTCTCTTGATGAACTACTCCATGATAAAACAATCATCACCCATACGTTGGAAGACGGCCGGAATGTCCCGGCGTATCGCCTTGCAGGAGCAACAGTCTGGGGTGCTACTGCCATGATTCTGGCGGAATTGACCGAAATTTTGATGCAGGAATAAAGATATACAGTATTGTTTCCATATTATCAACCACAATTCTGCCATCTATTTGCTTTAAAAGTAGCTGAAATAATTCCATATTAAGTTCAAAATGAGGATACTCATTGTTTAAAACAGGAAATGAAATCTTATTTTTAGTACTATACAGTTTTATAGTAATTTTAATCTCATCATTTTGAATATTCTCAATAGATAATGATATTTTTTGCGGCTTATGCATTTCCATTACAAGATATAATTGAACAAAAAGCTCATGTATAAAAAGGGTAAGATGTTGAGAGTTTTGTATAGATACCGGTATAGGCTCAGCATGTTCGATTGTAATAATAGAGCGTTTTGTCTGAAAGTGAGTATTCTCTTCAAAATAAGACTGAAACCATTGTAATAAATCGATGAGATTTACCATCTCGACATACTGATCCATTTTATGAATATCATAAACGCTTATTAATGAGCGTATTTCAGAAATTAACATGTCAAATTGTTGAGCTGAATTATTACCAAGTTCAAACATCTGGTTATATAGGGCTTCCTGAAAAACAAACAACTCTTTACAAAAGAAGCAAATACAGAGATAATCTCAATAAGAAGTGCACGGAAGAAAGGGGTAAGGCCTTAAAAAGCGTGCACTTTACTATGGGGTAACGATGTATAAGGAAAAGGAACAGGTACCTGAGTTTGAAGACTTTTATGTACCCTTCGGAGGACATTTACGAGAAGATAATCGATGGGTACGATTAGCCGCAATTATTCCATGGGAAGAGATAGAAGCTGAATATAAAAAATGTTTTTCAAAACGAATTGGAAGAACAGCCAAGACCGTACGGCTCGCCTTGGGATCATTATTGATAAAAGAGAAATTACAATTAACAGATGAAGAAACGGTAGAAACAATACGAGAGAACCATTACCTGCAATATTTTTTAGGATATGAATCTTACAAAGATGAAAAACCCTTTGATCCAAGCATGATGGTTCATTTTCGAAAACGGCTTGGACCTGATGCAATAGCAAAGATAAATGAGTTGATAGCGAAACGGTATCAAGAACAGGTAGAAGCAGAATCTGAAAAAAAACAGAACAAAAAAACCAAAAGGATGACCATGATCATGGAAATCGAGGGCAACTCATTATAGATGCCACGTGCGTCCCCCAGGATATCCGGCATCCCCATGATGTCACTTTATTGGATGAAGCGCGAAGGAAAACAGAAAAGATAATTGATACGTTATATGAAGCGAGTGAGCTCACCATAAAACCACGAACCTATAGAAAACAGGCCCGTATCAAATATCTCAATTTTATACGAGGGCGACGAAGAACAAAAAAAGAAATACGCAGAGCGATTCGGACCCAACTCCAATACATACGACGTAATTTACGGACTATCAATGAATTACAAAACAAGGTTCCCAGTACAACGTTGAGTGCAAAACAGCGACGTGATCTTATCGTGATACATGAGGTTTACCGGCAACAGGTACAGATGTATAAGGGAAAGACCCATTCGATATCGGGAAAAATCGTCAGTATCAGTCAACCCCATGTACGACCAATAGCCCGAGGTAAAGCAAAAGCGGCCTTTGAATTCGGAGCAAAACTATCAGCATCGATGACCGAACACGGGATGATTTTTATAGATCGATTACAATGGGAACCCTATAACGAACAAGAAGATTTGCCAACACAAATAGAAAAATATAAGAGGCGATGTGGTCGATATCCGGAATCGGTGCATGCCGATAAAATATATCGGACACGAGCAAACCGAGCCTATTGTGAAGCTCGAGGAATACGATTGTCTGGACCACCCTTAGGCAGACCGATTAAAGAAACATTAGAGAATAAAAAGATAGTACGACAGCTACGAAAGATTCAAAGACTTGACGAAGCCATTCGACAAGCGATTGAAGGTGGCTTTGGATATATGAAACGAAAGTTTGGTCTTGGTACAATCTATGAAAAATTACGCGAAACTAGTGAAACAGCAATCATGGTATGTGTATTGCTGACCAACTGTGAAAAGATCCTGAGGGATCTTTTTATGCGCTTTTTATTTTTACTTGGTTTTAAACCTCATAAATCATATTTGAAAGTTTTAGTATACTAAATTAAACCCATTTTAACGTAAAAAAGTTTTGAAATATCATTTTTAGACATTTTCAGTAGGCCCTATATAGATTTAACAAACTAAGAATTACCTGAATATTATTTCGAACATAATGATTTACTTTTTTCTCAAACGATTCTGTCAGTTGGCTTAGAGAATATTCAGAGAGAGGGTTGTTATTGGAATTTATTTTTTTAGATTTCATTCGTAATACCTTTTCAGAATCGATAGCATATCGCTATTAGCGATATAAAAACATAGTATTAGCTCATTGTTTTAATGTCAAGAAAAACAGACAATTATTAAAGACTATTTTTTTATACAATTGTCATGCAATTTGCTATGCGGTTTGTTAAGTTACAGAAAATTGCACTTAAAATCAAAAGATGGAAGGCAAGGTTTTCTAAATATTTCTCTATTTTGAAAACCAATTAATAAGGCATTGATTAGTGGTACACAATTATGATGGAAAATGAATTACTAAATTTACTCGGTCATAACATTCGACAGACCCGTATCGAAAAAGGCCTTTCACAGTATGGTTTAGCATTAAAAACAGGAATGGCAGCCAATTCTATTAATGATATAGAGAATGGAAAACGTTGGGTTTCAGCAAAATCATTATCTAGAATAGCAAATGCCTTAGAAGTTGAGCCTTATATTTTCCTCCTTCCAAAATCATTTCGAATTAATGATGGAATTACTAGTATTAAATTATATGATGACGAAATGATTAAAGCTATCCAATCAGCTATAAAAGAAGTCAGAAAACGTTATAATATCGATTCCGATTCTTGATATTATAAAATAGTGAAAATTTTTCATATAATTTTCATTAAATAGCGATAAAAGCTTGATTTTTCTAATTTGTAAGCTGTATGATTTTTCAATCATGAATATGCAATCCTTCTTTTCAATTGGAAGATTAGTTCCCCGAACCTTCGAAATTGGGAAAGCATTTCCCTACTCCCGGGAAAGTTTTGCTAAAGATCTTGTATCTGGCTTTACAGTCGGTATTGTAGCCCTGCCGCTGGCCATGGCCTTTAGTATCGCCGCCGGCGCATCCCCTGCCCAGGGCTTATACACGGCAATCCTCGCAGGTTTCTTCATCAGTTTCCTCGGCGGAAGCCGCTACCAGATCGGCGGGCCTACCGGTGCCTTTGTGGTCATTATTTTCGGTGTCATTTCCCGACATGGGATGGAGGGGCTCGTACTGGCGACGATCCTCGCAGGACTTATGCTGATTGCAATGGGACTTTCCGGCCTAGGCCGGCTCATCAAATTTATCCCCTATCCGGTAACCACGGGTTTTACAACCGGTATTGGGCTGCTCATTTTTTCCCAGCAGGTCAAAGATTTTCTTGGACTAAAAATAGAAAAGGTATCTCCCGAATTTTTTGAAAAATGGGCTCAGTATTTTGAGCATATGGGCACCTTTGACCCATTAACCCTCTTTGTAGGATTACTCACCATTACGATCATCATTCTGATCCGGCGCTTTTTCCCTCGAATTCCCGCGTCAGTAGTAGGAGTAGGCTTCACCACCCTGATATGTTTTATCTTTTCCCTGCCAGTAGAAACCATAGGATCCCGGTTTGGGGGCATTCCCTCAACATTACCCATTCCGACCCTGCCGGAATTTCATTGGAGTACAATGAAAGCCGTTTTCCCCGATGCAATCACCATCGCACTCCTTGCGGCAATCGAATCCCTGCTCTCCGCAGTTGTAGCCGATGGTATGACCGGAGACCGGCATAATGCCAACATGGAACTGGTGGCTCAGGGAGTAGGCAACATTGCCAGTGCCCTCTTTGGGGGTATCCCTGCAACAGGAGCCATTGCCCGGACAGCAACAAATATCAAATCCGGAGCTCAAAGTTCTGTGGCTGGTATGGTACATGCCGTAACCCTGCTCCTCTTTATGCTGTTTTTGGCACCGGTGGCTTCGGTGATACCCCTGGCAAGCCTTTCGGCGGTCCTTATGGTGGTAGCATGGGATATGAGCGAACTGCACCGCTTTGTCAGAATTATCAAAAAGTCGCCCCGCAGCGACATGCTGGTGCTCCTCACGACCTTTGTATTAACCGTCGTGATTGACCTGACCGTTGCGGTAGAGGTTGGTGTTGTCCTTGCGGCATTCCTTTTTCTGAGGCGAATGGTAGAAACCGCAGAGATTAAACCCGGGACTCCTGGTGTGGGCGCAGAAATCGTCTATGGCAGCTCTCCAGCGCAGCCCCATGAACAGCCAAAGCATCCCAAGGATGTAGAAATATACGAAATTACCGGCCCCTTCTTCTTTGGGGTAGCGGACCTCCTGCAGGACACCCTCATGACCTTAGAGAAAAAACCCCGGGCGTTTATTCTACGGCTTCCCCAGGTGCCAGCGGTCGACTCCACCGGTATTGCAGCCCTGGAGTCCTTCCTGAGTTATTGTAAAAAGCACGGGATTCAGCTCTATCTTTCCGAGGTTCGTGAGCAACCCATGAAAGCCCTGGAACGATCCGGTTTTATCGAAGCCCTGGGATCCCAGTATATCGTATCCAGCCCTGAACAAGTCCTGGAAATGCTCAGCAAGTAACAGCATTGTACCCCTGGGGGAATGTCCCCTAGGGGGCAAAAAGCTCATCTATATAAAAAACGGGAATTTCATTAATTTTTTTTTCCAGGAATCATCGTTGGTTATAATGCAGTCAGCCCCATAAGAGAGAGCAGTAGCAACTTGAATTGCATCGGGCGTTTTAAGATTATAAGCACAACGAATTCGAGCTGTTTCTTCTGCACATTGAACGGTAAAGGGTAGTAATGAAAGATGTTTAGAAAAGGTAAAATATGCCCGATATTTTTCCATCAATCTGGTATCCCCTGTCTTTAAGGGTTTTGTAATTATTTCCATATAGGTGATAAGACTCGTTACAATTTGTTGCTTTCCCCTTTCTACTTGTCTGAATAACATCTCGAGGGGATCGGCATAGACAGGATGATCCTCAAAAAAATATATAAATGGGGCTGTATCCATAAAAATAATGGAATATGAATCTAAGTTTATTGCCATTCATCACGCTCGGCTTTGATATATTCAGTTGTTTTATCATGTTGCCAGATACTTTTACCAAGTCCGCGGGCTTGAGAGAAAAGCAGTTCCCCCCTATTATCTGAATCATCCGGACTAGTAGTACATTTTACTAGTTTGGCAACCATCTTCCCTGATCGCTCAATGGTGATTTCCTCATTATTCAATAGAACGCGGGAAAGAAGTTCTCCAAATTTCATGCGGGCTTCCATGGCTGTGACCTTCATACGCCTTCCATCATAATCATAATAATTATACTAATCATAACAATCTGAGTCAACAAATAGCCCCCTCCTGCCCATTCATATAGACGTACAAATTGCAGGCGGGCTATACATAACCCTATGTCTAAAACAATACAAAAACAAACCAGCCTGCGCCGGGCCCTCCATTATGTGCAGGATTCCCGCCGGCTCTTTGCCTTAGGTCTTTTTGCCATCATCGTACTCACCGCAGGGAACCTGGCGGGTCCCCTCATCCTCCGGTCCATTATTGATGAGGCAATACCCAAGGGAGACCTGTGGGGGCTCATGTTCCGGGCCGCACTTTATCTTATGATACTTCTTTTTATGGGAATCTTAAGCTATGTGGGCATGATCACCATTGCCCGGATGGGACTCGAAGTCGTGAGCCGCATCAAGTATGATGTATTTTCTCACCTCCTTACCCTTCCTGTATCCTATTTCGATGCCCACCCTGTGGGGGAGCTCATCTCCCGCACTGAAAACGACTGCGAACGGGTGCGGGAACTCTTTTCACAGATTGCGGTTACCATCATCGTCAATAGCCTCTTTTTTCTTGGCATGCTGGCGGTCTGTCTGTACCTGGAACCCAAGGTAACCCTCTATCTTGCCATAGCAACACCGGTAGTTCTCATGCTGGTAATCCTGGTTTTTGACAAACTCAGATATTTTTATGACCTGCACCGCCAGTACCAGGCACAAATTCTTGCCCACATTACAGAGTTTATCCAGGGCTGGGATATATTGCGGGTTTTTAACCGGAAAGACTGGGCAATCAGCAGGGTTGATGAATGCTCACGACAGCGGCGGGACGTGGATGTAAAAACCAGCATGCTCCAGTATGGGATTATGGGTGCCCTGAACTTTTCACTGGGCCCCCTTTTTATGGTCCTGATTATCATCTTTTTTGTTCCCCAGGTCGTACAGGGAGCCCTGACCATGGGAACCCTCCTGGTGTTTTTTGAATACAGCCGCCGTATCTTTGAGCCCATCTTGGCCATCGCGGAAAACATCCGGGGTATTCATCAAGCCCGGGTCTCGCTGGACAGGATCTTTACCATTCTCGACCTGGAACCGGAAATTACGATACCCCATCAAAGAACGGAAGGGCCAATTACCTTTGAGCATGAAATCGAATCCCGCCATGTATGGTTTGCCTACAAAGGGGAAGACTGGGTGCTCAAGGATGTATCCTTTACAGTACACCGGGGAGAATCCCTGGCAGTAGTGGGAGCCTCCGGTTCAGGAAAGAGCACCACCATAGGACTGCTCTGCGGCTTTTACCGGCCCCAGCGAGGAGAAATATTGATTGATGGGCAGAACCTGGCAACTTTGGATCTGTCCCGATGGCGGCGGAACATAGGCCTTGTTCTGCAGGACGTGTATCTCTTTCCCGGTTCTGTGCTGGAAAATATACGGTTCTATGATGATGCTAGGGGAGGCAACATTTCTGCCGGTGAAAAGCAGCTGCTTTCCTTTGCCCGGGCCCTTGCCTTTAACCCGCAACTCGTTATTCTCGACGAAGCAACCGCCAGTGTAGATATCCAGACCGAACGGAAAATTCATGAAAGCATGAAGGTCCTCTTTGCAGGGAGAACCGCAGTCGTGGTTGCACACCGGCTTTCATCAATCTAAAATGCAGACTGTATTCTCTTCTTTAAGGATGGTCAGATTGCCCAACGGGGACGGCATGAAGAACTTCTGGCCCACTTCCCGCCCTACGCAGAACTGGTCCGGCTCCAGTTCCCGAACCTTGATGTGCTTAAC
The DNA here is from genome assembly GCF_000219725.1 of Gracilinema caldarium DSM 7334. Classification (GTDB taxonomy): domain Bacteria; phylum Spirochaetota; class Spirochaetia; order Treponematales; family Breznakiellaceae; genus Gracilinema; species Gracilinema caldarium. The sequence goes on from NC_015732.1 coordinate 2,552,281, forward strand.
GGAGGAGACCGCCCATGACCTCTCAAACCGGTAGAGCCCATACTCATGACGCCCTGCGACACCTCCGCTGGATCTGGCATATCTGGCGGGAACGGAAAGCCCTCATAGGGCTCCTCTTTTTTTTAACACTCCTCTCCAGCCTCGTCGCGGTCAGCTACCCCTACCTGACGAAACTGCTTATCGATATGCTCCAGCAGCTCATCGAATCCCAGCCAAGTTTGACCCAGGTACAAAAAGAGACCTGGAGAATTGCGGGGCTTTTTATCGTTGTCGGGCTTACCGGACTAATGGCTTCCCTCTTTCCGGGAATCCGCGGGGCGGTGAATGTCATTTTCGAGCATCTCATCAGGATGAAGTACTTTAATATCGTTCTGCAAAAGGATTACTGATTTTTCGCCAGCTTCCGTTCAGGGGACATTGTAACCCGGCTCACCGATGACATCTACGATTTCCCCAAACTCGGCTGGTTCCTCTGTTCGGGCATTTTCCGGGCGGTAGAATCAATCAGCAAGGTCATATTCTGCCTGGCCGCTATGTTCCTCATTAACGGCAAACTGACCCTGCTTTACCTCATATCGCTCCCCTTCACCATTTTGGTGTTTTATTTGGTATAGGACCGGATCTACGATACCTTTCGGCGCAATCAGGACGCCATTTCAGAGATCAATTCCCAATGTGTTTTTAGTATCCCGGCCGGGGAACACCAGCTTTGTCAGACCTGAGTTTTTCAGTACAGCGGGGTGAGCGGCTTGCCATTCTGGGATCGGTTAGGTCCGGGAAATCGACCCTGCTAAAATTGATGGCAGGACTCCTCCCTTCAGAAAAAGGTTCTATCTATATTAACGGGAAACCCCTCTCCAGCTATGCACCGTAGACACTATCAACCCTTATTGCCTATGTGCCCCAGGAAGCCCTGCTCTTTTCAGGGACCATCAGGGAAAATGTAGCCTTTGGAAGCCCCGGCATAGGTGCTGAGATCTCCCAGGAAGCCTTTGAAGAGGCGATTGCCATCGCTCAGATGAAACGGGAAATCGAAGCCTTCGCCCTCAAAGACCAGACCCTCCTGGGCCAGCGGGGTGTAAGCCTCTCCGGGGGTCAGAAACAACGGCTTGCCATCGCCAGTGCCCTGGCCCAAAAAGCCCAGATACTCCTTCTCGATGACATTACCGCCAGTCTCGATGCAGCCAATGAAGACTTCCTCTGGCAGGCTCTCACCGAAAGATACCATGATATGACCTGTCTTGTTGTCTCCCATCGCCTGTCTACCCTGCAATATGTTGATCGGATTCTCTTCCTTTCCCAGGGTCATATACATGCTCTCGGGCGTTATGATGAGCTCATTGACACAAACCCCGATTATCGGACCTTTATGCAGGAACACATGAAAGCTAAAATGTAGTATACTATATAAAACAACGCTGAAAAATTGCCAGGGTTATAGGAATACAAGTGAAGAACTCAGGAGGTTCCACATGGCGCAGGGTATTATTGTCTATGTAACCAGGACAGGAAATTGCAGAAAACTTGCAGAACTGGCCGCAAAAGAAACCGGTTTTCCTGTTCATGAGGTCCAAGACCTGGTCAACCGAAAAGGTCTCTGGGGATGGCTGAAAGCAGGTTTTCAAGCCTCGACAGGGACTGCCTCGCCCATCAAAGAGGCGGAGCTTAACCTGGCAGAACCGGATACCATTATCCTCGTGTATCCCGTATGGGCTTCCTCGGTCTGCCCACCCATCCGCACCTGGCTTAGAAAGCATACAAAGGAAATTCAAAATAAAAAAATTGGCCTTATCACCAGCAATCTCGGCAGTCCCGGCGAACGGGTCCGTGCATCCTTTGAGCGGGAGTTTTACCCCTTAAAAGCCTTTACGGTTATTCAGGAACGGGAAACTGAAACAGAGCGCCTTCAAAAAGTTCGGATCTTTATAGAGAACCTGCTTAAAAACTAAAGAAGGCATCTAATGAAAAGGCAAACTCAATTACCCCGACGCATATATAAGGGAAAAGATGAACTGTCAATCATCGGGTTTGGCGGTATTGTGGTCTGTTCGGTTTCCCAGAAAGAGGCGGATCATTATGTGGCAGAGGCAATGGACCTGGGAATTAATTATTTTGATGTAGCCCCAAGCTATTTTGATGGTGAAGCTGAAATAAAGCTTGGCAATGCCCTTAAACCCTGGCGTAAGGAAGTATTCCTGGCCTGTAAAACCACCCGGCGGGATGCAGCAGGGGCCAGAGCAGAACTAGAAACCTCGCTTAAGCGGGCTCATACAGACCATTTTGACCTCTACCAATTTCATGCGCTTACCACTATGGGCGAGGTATCCAAAATACTTGGCCCCAGCGGTGCGGCAGAAACCTTCATCAAGGCGAAGGAAGCGGGCTTGGTCCGCTATCTGGGTTTTTCTGCCCACTCAGTAGAGGCAGCGCTAACCCTTCTGGATCAATTCCCCATCGATTCGGTGCTGTTCCCCCTCAATATGGTGAGCATAAAGCAGGGGAACTTTGGGCTTCAAATACTGGAAAAAGCCAAAGAAAAGGGTGCGGCCCGGCTTGCATTAAAAGCGCTTGCTTATACACCCTGGCAGGAAGGTGAGCCCCATACCTACAGTAAAGCCTGGTATAAGCCGATTGAAGATCCGGACCTGCAGGATAAGGCATTACGTTATACCCTGAGTCTCGATATCACCGCTGCCATTCCTCCAGGCCACTATGAGCTGTACAGGAGAGCCGTAGATATTGCGAGCCACTTCAAACCCCTCACCCAGGAGGAGCAAAACACCCTGGATCAGGCCATTTCTGGCCTTACCCCTCTTTTCCCGCTCAAGGAGTAATCAGGATCGAAGAGCCTGTCTATCTACAATCAGGGCAAGAACTGCGGTATTGAAAGCTCCCTGCAGGAATACTGCCAGTATAAGCGATATAAAAGCAGGGCAAACCAGGAAATCCTACGTTTTTTTTCTACGCTTACCCAGAACCGCATAAAAGAGTAATACCAGGTGGATGAACCAGAAGGCGAGATATAGACTCAGCCGGTACCCTTTTGGGACCATCCCTGAATGTGAGCATCAGCCTGGGATGCTCCAGCGGGTAATCATACCAATTCAAGAAACAAGAAGCCGAAAAGAAGCACCAATCATAAAAAAGAGCAACACAAAACCGGTGATAAACAAGTAGGTAAAAACAGCAGACACAAATTTAGTTCTGATAGATCCGCCAGAGTATGCTTCCCTCATAGGTAAAAGGCTTAAGTTCTACCCATGGTATAAAAACACTAACAGGTTCAGGTTGTACCGAAGCATAACTGTGAGGAAATTTAAAGGTGTATATAAAATAAATTCCATTATCCGCCACATGCAGGTTAAAAAGATCATCCGGGCCATAGGGTAATGGAATACCTAATTCGGTTAATACTGGTTCCACCTCCGGATGCTGCTGATATACAGCCTTGAGCTGTTTTTCCACCGACGGAATTATACGATCGCTTACGAACCTGGCCATGGCAAGATCATCTTCAAACATCGATTCCGGACCATGGGGTATCCCATTCTCAAGTTCTACCAGCACCATTGAAGTAGAAGTATTTTGATATGCTCCCATGGTATCAATAGTCCACTGCACCTGGAGAAAGCTCCTCGTAAAATAGACAATTTCGCCCCGAGCTTTGATAAATGGCACTAAGCCATCCTGAAAATCCTTGGTAAGTTCATCCACCGTTCTTCCAAGCACAGATTCAGGCCCTATATGATAATTAATACGTTCAAGTATATTTTTATTTTGTGGGCCCCTATACACCGGGTATTCCAGGAATGCCTTTTGTACCGGATAATCCGTAGCCCGAATGACAAAGTCGTGCCGCATCATGATAATCGGTTCCTGCGTTTGTTCTTTTTTCGTAGTACAGGATACTAAGGGTATACAAAATGATATCAGCATAATAAGATAATTGAGAAAACAATAATTTCGTTTAAATATTGGCATAGCTAACATTCTCCACGTGGTTATGTACATTATAACAAATTAACTTGAAACATTTTATAAGAATTCTATTAAATATACTATGTTTTTCAAAGTACTTTGTGATACTATGTATTTATGACAGCAATGACAGACCAAGTGTGTAATATGTGGAGGTTTTCCATGAACTCTGATATTGCTCCAGATGCAGAAGCACAGTTATCCCTCATTACCCAAATGATGAAAGAATCAAGAGAAACCATATTCCATCTTGGGTTTCCTTCTATAGTGTGGGGCGTTACCATCAGCATAGGAACGCTGATAAGCTATATTTTTTCTGCAAACGCTTGGTATACAGCCATAGCTCCCCTTTGGGGTATACTTTTTATTTTTGCAAGCCTCCTCAACATAAGTTATTTCCGTAGATGGGGCTTTAGAGAGAGAAAATCGACTTTAATTAGCCGCCTTTTTAAGGATCTTTGGATCTTTATGCTCATAACAACCCTTTTGTTGTGGCTGAGCGGTCTACTCTTGCATAAAAATCTATCCTTTTCTTTCATGTTTTGTTTCATTTGCATTGTAGTAAGTGGGGGATATTGGTTAAGTGCCACGTTATCTGGTTTATTCCTTGTTCGTTGCCTGAGTATAGCTTGGCTCATTGGCAGCTTCACGGTCCTCTTTGTACCTGAAGTGTGGACTCCAGCCATCATGGGACTCTGGGCTTTTTTATTCGAAGCAGTTCCAGGTTTATACCTTTATGTCAGAGAAAGAAAAGAATCCCTTTAACTACGAACATATTGATGAACTGCTCTCATCCCGTATCCGGCTTTCAGTGATTGCTCTGCTGGCAGGCTGTGATGAAGCTGAATTTACCTATATTCGAGACCAGGTTAATACATCAGATGGAAATTTGGCGGTCCATCTGAGAAAACTGGAAGACGCTGGTTATGTAAGCTACGAAAAGCGTTTTTTAGGCCGAAAACCAGCCACTTTTTACCGTATCACACCCACAGGGCAGACAGCCCTGCTTGAATACAGCCGTCATCTGGCTGAATTACTATCAACCTTACCCAAAGGAGGTACACCATGAAGGGTACAACCAACACACAAAGGGCTTTGGTATACTTTACCATTCTGGCTCTATGTATTACAAGCCAGATCTTTGCAAATCCGGAAACAGTACAGAACTACTGTACCGGAAATGTATCACTTGGCTTTTCTGTTCAGGAATGGGAAGATGATTTAGGAATGGGTTTAGGCCTTACAAGCCCCTGGTTTCTCTATGAAAAAGCTGCCATACGAGTAAGCGGTAACGTACTCTTTAAAACAGATAACCAATGGAAACCCTATTATGCAATCCGTACTGGCCTGATTGGCGGGAGTTTTATGCAAAGTGCCGATATACGCCTTTATGGAGAAGGAGGTTTTCTCTTCCTGTTCCCCGACACATCCTTTGATAGTGCAAGTTTTAGGCTTGGTGGCTATGGGCATTTTGGTTTTGAATTTTTTCTCAGCACCACACCCGGTTCAGGCAGCTATTTTATAGAAGTGGGTTCCAATGCTATTGATGCAAAGAGCCTAGCAGGGAACCATTACCTTAACGGCTTTGCAACCACCTGCGGTTTCCGGTTTTACCCCTAAGCACAGGGGCCGCCCGGCCGGGGGCTCTTTGGTACAACTGGTGCAGTTTCTGGCAATAAAAAAGGCGATCGTTATTTAACGACCGCCTTGCTTAACTCCCCCGCCCGGGCTCGAACCAGGGACCCAGTGGTTAACAGCCACTTGCTCTGCCGACTGAGCTACAGGGGAATGTACCGTACGTTTGGCACTATACCGAAAACGATTTTTTTTGTCAAGAGGAATAAAAAACCGAACTATAAAATCATGCTATACTATCTGGCGAGGAATCCAATTCATGTATGTTTTAACAACCTTTGTGCCCCACGAATATACCGAAAGCCTCTTACAGGCTCTCTTTGATGTGGGAGCTGGAGACTATGGTATGTACGACCATTGTGCCTTTGTCTGTAGAGGAGAAGGCCGTTTCCGCCCCAAAGCGGAAGCCCAGCCTTTTATCGGAACCACCGAACAGGACCAGCGGGTTATAGAGGACCGGATTGAACTTATCGTAAGGGACGAACTCATCGACGCGGTACTGGTAGCTCTCCACCAGACACACCCCTATGAAACACCGGCCATATATCTCTATAAAATGGATGAACGGGCACTCAGATGAGCAAAATGGCTTTCCAGTATTTTACACAGAGACTTACTAAAATTGTTCATACCCTTCATGTCAGCAATAGATTACGTATCAGTTTAGGCTTTTTTACTTTTTTTACATACTTCCTTGCAATACAATTCTATCAACAGTTTTATGAGCACCATTTACCTCAGAACATCTTTATACAAATACATATTGTGTTTTATATACTATTGTTCGTGGCACCGATCATGTTTGTGACCATAAAACCTGTAAGTTATACCGCCATAATCTGCAATTTCATGGGAATTTTGTTCATCACATCAGCATTAGGGGCTGATATGACGATTGTATTATCCCTATGCATCCCTTTCTTCTCTGCAATTATAATTCAACTAGACATTTTAATTAGCATCTTAGCATTTGGCACTACTTATTTGTGTATCCTTTTATCATTAGGGCCTCATAAATCCTGGGGAAATGCGGTTACAACTATGGAAAATTCTATGCGATACTTATTTGGATCCCTTGCGGCTTCCTTTGGTATACTTGGGATACTCATCAAAGCAAAAAATAGCAAAATTGAAGAACTTCAAGAAAAAGTCGAACGGCTTGATACTGCCTATCAAAAAGTAGCGGATGCAAATTTAGATTTTCAAACCTATGCTCTCTTTGCCCGTGAAGAAGCGATGGAGAAAGAGCGTCGTCGTTTAGCAGGGGAACTGCATGATATCATCGGATATTCACTAACTAATGTAATCATGCTCATTCAAGCGGCCCAGCTTGGTAAAGGAGATAGTGAGCAGGTCCATGCTATCTTAGAAAAGGCACGGATTCATGCTGATGAAAGTCTGCGTGAAGCCCGGCAAGCTCTGGCCATGCTGCGGACAGAACCTATCGATCGCCCCCGAGGGGCTAATCTCTTTTTAAAGCTAACGAAGACGTTTCAGGAAGTTACCGGTATTTCTATTACCATAGACTTTGCAAATATACCTGCTTTTTTACCCACAGAATCTGAAAAGATTATCTACCGATTAATTCAGGAAGGGCTCACCAATGCATTCAGGCATGGAAAAGCGAATGCGGTATTCATCAATTTTTGGTTTTCTGATGGGAATGTAACGGTTAGAATTCGTGATAATGGTATCGGTGTTACAACTATACAGGAACGGCCTGGCATTGGACTTGCAGGGCTCAGAGAACAGGTTGAACAACGGGGTGGTAATTTTAAGGCAGGACCAGTGATTGGTGGTTTTTTATTAGAAGCAACAATTCCCTTACAGGGGTTTGTACAGGAATCAAATAATGAAAGATAAACCCATACGTATCCTTTTAGCGGATGATCAATATCTCTTTTTAGAAAGCTTAAAACTAGTACTTGAAAGTTTAGCAGAAGATTTACAGGTGGCTGGAACAGTATGTAACGGCGAGGAAGCGCTCGAATTTTTAGAAAAACAACCTGTCGATGTTGTATTATTGGATGTTCGTATGCCAATTATGGATGGGGTTCAGACTGCTGGTGAAATTCATAAACGTTGGCCTCACATAGCTGTTATTATGCTAACAACCTTTGAGGATGATGAGTATGTTGCAGAGGCGCTTCAACGGGGGGCCCAAGGATACCTCTTAAAAAACATAGCACCCCATATGCTTGTTTCGGCTATTCGGGCTGTTCGCGATGGATCTATCCTTATAGCTCCCGATCTAGCGGGCCATCTTGCCATGGCATTAGCAGGTAATAGAAATCCAGCTACAGGGGCACAACTGCCTGATTGGTACTATAATCTAACCCCCCGGGATAAAACCATCATCACGTTAATACTTAAAGGAATGACTAATAAAGAAATAGCTTCAACAATCCATTTAGGCGAACAAACCGTAAGGAATTACATCTCTGCCCTGTATGATAAACTGCATGTCTCCGATCGACGTGAAGCTATCAATATATTGCGTTCTATCGATCCCTGCTGGTTTATCTAACATCATTATTGCTGGATGACAAAAAAAGTACAAAATCAATTACATTCATAACTATGCATATTCCAACAAGTGACTTGATAATGAACATGCGATCATCGGTTAATATCAACAGATCGCAATTCGATAGAAAAGGAGTAGCCTATGAAAAAGCGTTTGGTAATTGTTGCTTCACTTGCACTACTTGCAAGCGGAATGCAAGTATTTGCCGGTGGAGGATCTGATGCAGCGGGGAGCGGTGCTAAAGAGCCGGTAAAATTGGTCATGGGATCCTGGCGAGCAGACGATGTGGAACAAATGAAGGGACTTTTGGCGGAATATACAAAAACCCACCCGAATGTAATCATTGAATTTAAACCAACCAATCCACCTGACTACAATGCCACCCTGAGGCTTCAGCTTACCAGTGGAACCGGACCAGACCTCATGTATGCACGATCCTATGCAACAGGAATACAACTGTTTAATGATGGGTACTTCGCAGACGTTTCGAATATTCCTGGCTTAAAAGAGAATTTTACCGAGGGGGCCCGTTCACCCTGGATGACACCCGATGGAAAATCCTTTGCAATTCCTTTTGTCGCAGTATCCCATGGAGTCTATTACAACAAGGATATTTTCAAAAAACTCGGACTTACGGTTCCTGAAACATGGGAAGATTTTTTAAAGGTCTGTGAAAAAATCAAATCAGCAGGTATTACCCCAATTGCAAATAGTTTGGGTGATGAATGGGATATCGCTGAAGTCGTTTTTATGAGTATTGCCCCCAACTTTATTGGCGGACGTGAAGGACGGCTCGCCTATGAAAGTGGCAAACGTCCCTGGAATGATGCAAATATGGTAGCCACCTTCCAGGCTATGAAAGATCTGGTACCCTATTTGCCTGCTGGGTTTGAAGCCCTGACTTACAACGATTCAAATGCCCTGTTTGCGACCGGCAAAGCAGCTATGTATTTTGATGGATCCTGGTCATTGGGAACCTTCTCTGGGGTACCCTTCCAGTGGGGCGTTTTTGCTCCACCCCCGCCAAAGGGTAAGGCTCCACAAATCTGTTTCCATGCAGATGCAGGTATTACCATGAACACGAAAACTAAGTATCCTAAAGAAGCTGGGGAATTCCTTGCTTGGATTGCATCCAAAGAAGGAGCTACCGTCGCAGCTAAATACCTGCCTACAGGATTCTACCCCATGATTAATACACCGATTACCATCGCCGATCCCCATGCTAATGAAATGCTTGCACTCAACAAGGGTCGAGGGCTTGATGTTCGGCTTGCCTGGCCGCGGCTCATGGAAGGTGAACCCTCGGGATACAATCTTATTATGTATGGTTCTATTCAGGTAATGAAAGGAATAAAGACACCTCAACAAGCCGCAGACGATATGGCCGCGGGTCTTGCAAAATGGTTTAAACCAACTAAATAGCAATTGCAAAATCCCCCTGGCAACATATCCAGGGGGTACCGAATCAAAGCATTGATAGGAGCATATAGATGATACAACAACGAACCAATACTGCTTTTCGATGGATCATATATCTTATTCCTGCCTTAGTTATCTATACAACCTTTATGGCCTTTCCACTCTTTGATTCGGTACGACTTTCGTTTTTCAGATCAGGGTCATATTTATCCAGAGATTTTGTAGGTTTCGATAACTATCTTCGCTTATTGCTAGATAAAGAAAACGCCCTTCGATTCTGGAGTGCCTTTGGAAATACCTGGTATTTTTTCTTTATTCATATGGCGGTGCAAAACATTTTAGGGATACTTTTTGCTGTTTTACTCATGGAAAAAGGATTAAAAGGGGCTGGAATATACCGCACTATCATTTTTATTCCAGCAACCCTGGCAGTATTGGTAACCGGTTATTTATGGAAGCTTATTTTAAACCCCCAATGGGGCGCATTAACCATATTTCTCAAAATAATTGGTATGGAACATTTGTCCCGGCCATGGCTCGGGGAAACAAGGTATGCGCTCACAACCGTATCCCTCGTTTCAGCCTGGCAATGGGTTGGCATGCCAACTATGATGTTCCTTGCAGGGTTGCAGAATATCAGCGATGATATGTACGAAGCGGCTGATATCGCTGGAGCCAGTAAACTGCAAACCTTTTGGTATATTACACTTCCCTTATTAAAACCTGTCATTGGTATAGTAACCATACTTACTTTTGTAGGTAATTTTAATGCATTTGACGTCGTCTTTGCCATGGAAAATGTAAACGGAGCACCGCTCTATTCAACAGACATTATGGGAACCCTTTTTTACCGGGTCGGTATTGCAGGACAACATCCTGTAAGCATTCCCGATCCAGGGATGGGATCCGCAATTGCTACGACAACTTTTATAATGCTTGCCATAGGTTCTGCTCTCGTATTAAAAACTACCAGTGATTCCTCTGAAAAGAAGGTACTACGATGAACAAGAAAACGATGCATCCCTTTGCACATGGGATATTATCAATATGGACCCTCATGGTTCTCTTTCCACTCTGGACGATGATAGTAAATTCTTTTAAATACAAATATGATATTTATCGCGATCCTTTTGGTTTACCTAAGGCCTGGAATTTCCAAAGTTATCTTTCGGTACTTCATGACAGTGATTTTGTTCTCTTCTTTAAAAACAGCCTTTTTGTCACGATTGGTTCAATTCTTGCGGTGTTAATATTCGGTTCTCTCGCAGCCTATGCCCTGGCGAACTGGAAAACAAGAGCAAGTCGGTGGATCTACGCCTTCTTTATTGCCGGAATGATGTTGCCTATTAAAATTGGATCTATACGATTGTTACAGATGATTAAAGCACTGGGACTTATAAATACTATTTACAGTCTATTTCCCGTTTATATTGCCATGGGGCTTCCCATCGCTGTGTTTGTTCTAACGGAATTTATCCGTGAAATTCCCTTTGAACTTACTGAAGCAGCGGTAATTGATGGGGCTGGCAGATTCAGGATCTTTAGATCAATTATTATCCATCTTCTGCGGCCTGCTCTGGCGACAGTAGCTATTTTTAATCTTGTTCCCTTTTGGAATGATCTCTGGTTTCCACTTATTTTTATCAACAATGATAAACACAAGACATTGCTCTTAGGTGTAACACGCCTTTTTGGACAATATCAAACTGACTGGTCTAAAATCCTGGCAGTTCTTACGCTGGCTGCTGTTCCGGTAGTTCTGTTGTACCTTTCTATGTCCAAACAGTTTATTAAAGGCCTCACCGCCGGCGCAGTTAAAGGATAGTGGGTTAAAGGATTGCATACCAAGGAATAGCCGGCCGAGCGCCAGCCCTAAAAAGGTAAATATTTATCGACTGTTGCAATAGGCGCCTCTTTCTGCTATGCTCCTTACAGGAGCAAACCGATGACAGTCAGAGAGGCCGTGAAGATCCTTGAGGGCGAGTTTTTCTGTGGGGAAGAATGGGCAGATACGGAAGTCCATTCGGCCTGCGGGGCGGACCTCATGAGCGATGTGATGGCCTTCGTAAAGGAACAGGTGCTTCTGCTCACCGGCCTCGTAAACCCCCAGGTGATACGGACAGCAGAACTCATGGATATTAAAGTGATTGTCTTTGTTCGGGGTAAGCGCCCTACCCAGGATATGATTGACATGACCCGGGATGCACAGATTATCCTCGCTGGAACAAAATGCCCCATGTATATCGCCTGTGGCAAACTCTATGAGGCGGGCCTCCGTTCCGGCGGCACCCGGAAAATCTGATTACAGGATGCAGCCATGGGACCCGTGCAAGGGGACAAGCCCGACAAATCCACTCTGGCTGATCTGAAACAAGAACTCCGAACAATCGTTAAAAGCCGACTAAAAACCCTATCCCCGGATAATCTTCACCGGGCAGGCTTTGCGGCGGCAGAACGGCTTAAAACTCATCCCCGCTGGCAACAAGCCCGGCTGGTACTGCTCTATGCTTCCATGAGTGGCGAAATAGACACGGAGCCCCTCTTTCACCTCGCAAAAACCAGCGGAAAAACCATCTTTTACCCCCGTGTAGAGGGCGATGAGATAGGCTTCTATCAGGTTAATGAACTGCTGGACCTCGAGAGCCAGGGCCCCTGGCATATTCTCGAGCCCCGGCCAGGCCTTACGAGTCTTTTCGATTGGATCCACACAATCTGCAACACCGTTGAGCAAGCACAGACACCTGTCCCAATCCTGGGAATTATTCCGGGCCTGGCCTTTGACAGGCAGGGTGGCCGCCTCGGCAGAGGGAAAGGCTACTATGACCGATTCCTTTCATCAATAGAAAAGATCGACTTCCCCTACCCTCTACAACTCTACACCATCGGCCTCTCCATTCCCGAACAGGTTGTAGACCAGGTCCCCCGGAGCCCCTATGATATCAGGGTTCATGAGGTGATGGTAATTGAAAGAGGACTTACCGGGGACTTGCCCCGGGCCTAAAGATTCTTTACTTTTATACAAGAGGTACATATATGGCACGGATAAAGAGCGCCCTTGAACTTGCATTGGAACGAACCGAATCGGTAAAAAGCGACAAAGAAAGCATTGAACTCTATGAATTAAAACGGGAAGGGAAAAAACTGGCCGGAACCTTTCTCGAAAACCCCGATGAAAAACAACTGGAAGACAGCTTAAAAAAATATCCTAAGGACAAACAGGAAGCCCTTCGTCAGGGGATGTTCGATGTACTGGTCTCCCAGATTCGTCTGCCCGCTCATCAGGAAGACATTACTAAACAGGAAGCGGTGGGCAAAGCAATTCAGCTCCTGGTGAATGACCGCCGTTTCGGTCAGCTCTATAGCCAATTGGTGCAGGCCTTTGAACGGTATCTTTCTGAGGTAGACCAGTTTGATCAGGCAATCCGCAGGCAGTATGCACCGAAGCTCCGCCAAAAAGAAGAAGAATTGGCCCGGCGTTTAGGCCGTGCGGTCCAGCTTGACCCCTTCCAGGACCCGGAATTTGTTAATTTTTATAACCAGAATATGAATGCCCTGAAAGCCCGTTACGAACAGGCCATTGAACAGGTCCGCCAGCAGGCAACCATGTTGTTCGAGGGTACGAAAAAATCCTAATCGCTTGATATATAGTACTATTGCATAGTACTATATATCAGAGAGGTAGGATATGATTACTACAATTTCAGCAAATGACCTTAAAGTAAAGGGCATTACTGCTATAGATGAACTGGTTGCAAATAATACTGACGGAGTGGTAGTTACAGTAAGGGGAAAAGAGAAATATGTCATTCTTCCTATAGATGAGTATAACCATCTTCGTGAATATGAGCTTGAAATGGCAATTCAGGAAGCTAAAAACGATATAAGCAATGGAAAATTCCATAATGACGGAATAGCCAAACACCTAGAACGCGTAAGCTCTGATGTATAATCTTATTTTCCCCTTTTCTTATGAAGAAAAGGCAAAAAAGTTTTTAAAAAAACACCCCGAATTACAAAAGCAATATGCTAAAGTGCTAGAGCTTATTGAAATTAACCCATATCATCCATCATTACGGCTTCATAAATTCAAAACAGCCAATTTCGAAGGGTATTCAGTTGCAATAAATATTTCTTATAGAATAGCCATAGACTTTCTCGTTACAGAACATGAAATTGTATTCATCAATATAGGAGATCATAAAGAAATATATGGCAAAAAATGATAAATAAATAAACACACCTATTAAGTAAATCTTCCCCCCTCCTATGACGGGGGGAAGATGGTGAAGCGTTATTTTAAGAGCCCTTTAACCGCTTCCAGAGCTTTCCCGTAATCGGGCTCCTGCCCAATTTCAGGGACCTGTTCGGTATAACGCACCGTATTGGAACCATCGAGGACTACCACAGCCCGACTGAGTATACCTGCCAGGGGACCATCGAGGATTTCCACCCCATAATCCTTTCCAAAGGACTTATCCCGCATCTGTGAAAGGGTTATAATATTCTTTACCCCCTCGGTCTTGCAGAACCGGCTTGCGGCAAAGGGGAGGTCGCAGGAAATATTCAGAATCACCACATTAGGTAGCTGGGCAACTTCGGCATCAAACTTTTTGGCTGAAAGGGCACAGACTGAGGTGTCCAGACTGGGCACTATGTTCAGAATCTTTATCTTCTGACCATAATCAGCCAGGCGGCGGTCGGTTAGACTTTCATCAACCAAACGAAAATCTGGTGCCTTGGTACCAACTTCCGGCAGATTGCCTACCGTAGCAATTGGATTACCTTTTAACGTAATTCGAGCCATAGAGTCCTCCTTGATAGGCGCTTTCAAAACTGAAGGTTCTAGAAGCGTCATTTATTACTATAAAAGTAATAATCATCACGAGCAAATGCAAGTAAAATTGATTGATGAACCCTTGCCAGATATACTGTACAGGTGTATAGTGTTTTTATGGAATTGGCAGAAAAACTGAGGCTTCTTGCGGCCGGTGCAAAATACGATGCTTCCTGTGCCACCTCTGGTAGTGACCACGGTTCCTGGACCGATGCAGGAACCGGGGAAAAGAGCCTTAAGGCCCGGTCTGGACCTATCCCTGTTATCGGTGCTACAGCCCCTGCCGGGGTCTGCCACAGCTGGACCGAGGACGGCCGCTGTGTATCCCTCCTTAAGGTGCTCTATTCCAACGTATGCCGGTTCGACTGCGCCTACTGTGTAAACCGCTCTTCGGCGGATATTCAGCGGACCAGCTTTACTGTCGATGAACTGGTAAAGCTTACCATAGAGTTTTACAAACGGAACTATATAGAGGGACTCTTCCTTTCCAGCGGCATTTTCTCCGACAGCGATGTGGTCATGGAAAAATTAATCGAGGTGGCCCGCCGGCTGAGAACCGAAGCGGGCTTTGGGGGGTATATTCACCTAAAAATTATTCCCGGTACCGGGCCCCGACAGCTTGCCGAAGCAGGCCGCTGGGCAGACCGGCTCAGCGCCAACATAGAACTACCAACTGAAAAAAGTTTACAGTACCTGGCGCCCCAGAAAAGCGGTAAGCTCATTATGGGTGCCATGGAAGAAGTGGCAATCCTGGAACAGGAAAGGACGGCAGCACCCAAAGGATGCTCGGACAGCGGCAGTTTCGGCAGCGGCGGGGGTGGCAAGTTCACCTTTGCGCCGGCGGGCCAAAGCACCCAGCTTATTGTGGGAGCAACACCTGAGAATGATCATCAAATTTTAAACCTTTCCAGTGCCTTGTATCGACGTTTTGGACTGCGTCGAGTCTACTATTCTGCATTCATACCCGTTGGGACACCTGGCCGGGGCGGCATGGCAGATCCCCGGCTACCGAACATACCCGGGCCGCCCCTGGTACGGGAACATCGGCTGTACCAGGCTGACTGGCTCCTCCGGTTCTACAAATTCCGTTCCGATGAGATCCTTAGTCCTCAAAGCCCCTTTCTGGATCCCCATCTGGACCCAAAAACAGCCTGGGCCTTACAGCATCGGGAACTGTTCCCTATCGATGTTCAGCAGGCTGACTATGAGATGCTCCTCAGGGTTCCTGGGATCGGGGTTAAATCGGCACGGCGCATCCTTGAGCAGCGGAGAAGCAAGATGCTTACGGCGGAATTACTCCAGCGCCTGGGGGTTACCATGAAACGGGCCCGCTATTTTATCAGCCTGCCTGGTTTAACTGGGGAAACAGAAAAAGATACGGCCTATATCAGGCGTATCTTATCTGATGCGGACGGTGCAGGACTGCAGCTGCCCCTTTTTGAGTTTTAATGGGCTGGGAGGCTAGGAGGCTAGTAAGCATAATTCCTCCAGCCCCTTTGGTACATGCCATAACTTTAATAGTACAGAACGGTGATGAGGATACTGGTATGGAGAAGTTCTACGATGGAACACCGGAAGGTTTATTTGCACTCCTTCAGGAAGCCCTGGAAAGCGGAATCATTCCTGAACAGATCCGCCGCTGTCAACAACAACACCAAGAAGACCCTAGGCTGCCCTCTCTGTTTACTGAAGAAGAACTGGGTCTGCCTGCAATGCTAGGGGGACCGGAACAGGAACTAAAAGCTCTGGCTGCCATGGCCCAACTGCGATCATGTTCTGAAACAGCCTTTCAGGATTGCCTTCAGGCATTTATGAGTGATGCCCCCATAGAACCCGATATAATTCGTTATGCAGTAAGGATCCTAAAGGCTCCTAACCACACTGCTGCAGAAAAGCGTAGAACTGACCGTTCTTTCAGGCCCTGCGAGATAGTTCTGAATGCTTCTCAAAGATACCTTCGAGAATTGGATCGGCTCCTGGGACTCTTACGCTTTAAGCCTACCAACGAAGGGTATCTGGTAGCCCGCTGTGAACCGGAAACCTATGCTCTGCCGGGTCTGGCAATCCCCCTAAAACGGCGCTTCGGTACTACCGCCTGGGCTGTCCAAGATGAAAAACGGAATCTGGTACTCGCCTGTGATGGGATTGGCGAACCGGAACTTGCGTCCTACGATCCGGGGGAACCACCCTTTTCACCACCTGAGGGTCTCGTACCGGACGAATATGAAGCCCTCTGGCAGGAGTATTATCACACCATCAATATAGAATCACGTAAAAATCCTGAATTAAGGAAACGACTTATACCTCTGAGATATTGGAAATATTTGCCGGAACTGCAAGTTCAGCACTGAAAAATGCAAACCTGCCTACTAGGAGGGAAGAAACGATTCTGGTAAAGTAATTATTGTTTATGAAGATAGAAATTTATACACTCTGTGATTTTGCCCAGGAAAACAACGGGAAGCTTACCATTGTGGGAACCTTCGATACCATTGTAGCCAAGGGTTTTCCTATGAATCACCAGTCATTCTCTTTGGCGGTACGGCTCCGTTTTGACCTTTGGGAACTGGGGACCCACAGTTTTCGTATCGAAGCCCGGGATATCGACGGGAACAGTTATGTACAACCGGTAGAAGGAAGCCTCACTATCCGGGATGTGGGAAATGCCTCTTCCGTAGTGCATTTGCTCTATGCCTTTTCAGATCTCAAATGCAAGATGCCCACGGTCATCAATTTTATACTGTATATAGATGACAAAGAAATTACCTCTACCCCCCTGTATATTAAGCGGATCTAAGCAAACCACCATTGCGCCCTTTGCAACTTTCCCTTTTAGCATTACACCAGTTCAAAGCCCCTGAGGCTGATACTACCGCTGCCTCTATAGGTGAAATACAGGGCCTGTATGCCGTCTGGAATTTTTATGGTACTGCGGGATGCTTCCCATACATTGGAACTGACAATCGGAAGTTCTGCAAGGACAGGTCCATCCCAGGTGGTTCTTACTTCAAAAACACCATGGGCATAGCCCCGGGTAAACACAATAATTTCCTTTATATCGGAAAATTGGAAATATTTAAAACCCGCAGTAGCGCTAGTTCTCATGTTGCCGATATAACCGGGGACTTCTGTACCATCAGCACCATCCTGCATAATCTTGGGAAACTGCCCTCCATCATTAACATAGACCGATTCTTCATCGGTAAAGAGATTGCATGCAATATATGCCGGATAATAGCCCTTCCCTATCAGGGGTCCACCATTGAGACCGCAGGAAGTAATCTCGACCTGAGGAATTGTCCCATCGGGTAAAATCGTAATTTTCTCGGCACAACCCTGCCGGCTGAACCAGGTCCCGTTGGTATGACGATGATAAAAGATGTACCAATCCTTGCCAACCTGGACCATCCCGCCGTGGTTATTTGCCCCATAGGCCATCGGCTTTTCAGCGGGTTTATAACTGGCAATGTGCATATCGCTATTGCTGACGATGACCCCCCCATACATAAAACCACCCGTAGGAGAACTGCTTGTGGCATAGCAAAGTTCATGCATTACTATGGAAGAATATACAAAATAATAGGTATTACCCATTTTACGGATCGATGAAGCTTCAAAAAACTCATGGCCTTCATAGCCAGAACCTTTACTATACTCACAACCAGGAACAACAATAACCGGTTCTTCTTCAATGGTGCACATATCAGGGCCCAAGACGGTTACCATGGCACCTTTACGGCTTGCATCTCCTCGGGGACAGAATCCGGTATACATGTAGGTTTTTTCATATTCTGTTAATACCCCAGGATCAAACTGGGGCTGATCACCGGGTCTCTCTCCCAACCTGTTACCCTGCTTATCCTGTACATATCCATAGAATTCATATGTACCTGCAGGGGAATCGCAGACCGCAACAGATACCACCGAGACTTTGTCCAACACATAATACAGGTAAAATCGGCCATCGGGACCCATGGTTACATCAGGGGCATAGAGACACATCTTTCCGTCCCTATTCATCGGATCATCGGTTTTTTTATAAATAACACCCTCATACCGCCAATCAGACAGATCATGTATCGGAGCAGACCAACAGACATAGTCTCCCAAGCAGAAGACCCATCCGTTATAGAGGTCATGGGATCCATACACATAGAGTCGGTCACCAAAAATATGGGGTTCTCCATCGGGGATATACTCCCAGGATGGTAAATAAGGGTTAAAAACCTGAGTTTTTTTCATCATTGTTCCCTTCTTCGTTTAAGATTTGATGTGCAAGCTTATCTATAAGCAATTTTGTAAACTCCGATTCTGGCTGTAAAACCAGTTTCGGTCCCGCAGATTCAAAGAGCAACTGGTATGGTAAAGCATTACCATAGGGCTTCCATTCAGGAAGGGGAACTCCATCATGATCAAGACCGTTTGGATCTCCGGTCTTTACAAAGTTAGTCCAGTAATTGCACATTTTTCGTGCAAGGTCATAATGATAGCCCTTAAAGGGTCTCCAGCATTTTGCCAGGGTTTCGAAGAAAAACCAGAGTTCCGATGAATGAAATGCTCCTGGATTATCCCAGCCAGGGATATCGGGCATAAATTGGTAATAGTAACAGGGTTCTGTACCACCCTGAGCTTGATTTTTGAGAAGAACACTTTTCGTGGTATATTCAATGGTATTAATGGGTGCATATCCAATATCAGGGTGATGCATCCACGCCTCGGGGCATCGGAGAAACCGTTCCGCTTTATCACCGAACAAAGTATTAACCTGCATTCTGTAGGCTTCTTCAGTTGCAGCAGTTATGCCGCTCATAAACTCGTTTAAGGTATTTCCAGTGAGTAACGGTACATGGGCATGGCTACCTGTCATATACAGATATAAGGGGTTTCCATAGCAGGTCTTGTTATCATAAACAGTCATCATCCTGGGATGGGTTTTTACAAATTCATTATATTTTCTGAGAAGGTATTTCACATCCAACTGTCGTGCTTCCGAAAGGGTGCGTACACCGAGGAACGAGAAAAAAGCCACCCCCTGGGCTTCTGCATCTTTTAGTGAAGGAGGGGGACCAAAAAAACTATGGGGATAGGGGCTTGTGATCATGCCGCTCTGTACAATGGCCTTCTGGAACAGCCCGAAGTTTGAAGGATTGGTAAGATGAACCATGACGCTCATCCCGCCAGCAGACTGTCCTGCAATCGTGATATTCCCGGGATCTCCACCAAAATGACTGATATTCCTGATCACCCAAAGTAGTCCTGCTCTCTGATCAAGATGTCCAAAATTCGTGGGGCTTTCTTCCTGTTCCGCGGTTAATTCTGGATGGGCTAAAAAACCAAACAGGTTCAGCCGGTAATTCACGGTAACAACAACAATGCCCCGGCGGGCAAGGCGCTCTCCATCAAACTCCATTTCCGCTGTATAGCCCCACTGGAAAGCTCCTCCAAAAAACCATACAACGACGGGGAGTTTATCATCAGGATGCTGTGCACCGGTCCATATGTTCAGGTATAAACAATCTTCACTCATGGGGATATGGGGATCTACATGCCACTCCCGACAATATATGTCTGTACCCAAGCCTGGAGTATCCTGTATTGAAATGGATGCATATTCATAGGCATTGTATATCCCATCCCAATGAGTACAGAGTTGTGGAGCCCGCCATCGGTTGTTCCCAACTGGAGGGGCGGCAAAGGGAATGCCTTTAAAAACAGTGATACGGGGATCTGCAGCTGGAAAACCCCTTATCAGACCATTTTCAGTTTTTGCGATACGTATCATAATATATGAATTATATCTCTGTTTCTACAGAAAGAACAATAGTAAATCAAGTATCTATAACAACAGATCGCTTTTTTCTTTGTAGAAAAAAGTCATACAAAGAAAACGCAATAAGTAACATAGAGAGACTAAAGAAAAAATCTTCCAGAGGAATGGTTCCAATACGAATGCCTAAATTCCGGCTATCGTCATAAAGAACTATTGGCAAACCCGTTAAGAATCCGTTGGTGATAAAAAAAGGAATATAGGTTAATGCGAGGGCAAGCCAAAAATTGGTGGATGTAAGATTAGATGGGGTAAGAAATCGAACCGCCAGGATGGCAATCGCTACAGCAATAAAAACCACACCGGTGTAGGTTTTATTCATCAATATAAAACCCAGGATGATAAAAATTGCCGCTACAAGATACCAGAACAGGAGGGGGATTGGAACAATC
Organism: Gracilinema caldarium DSM 7334; assembly: GCF_000219725.1. Classification (GTDB taxonomy): domain Bacteria; phylum Spirochaetota; class Spirochaetia; order Treponematales; family Breznakiellaceae; genus Gracilinema; species Gracilinema caldarium. The sequence continues at coordinate 2,572,893 of NC_015732.1, forward strand.
CGATCAGAAATATATGCCCGGACACAGGCCAATATAAACATACAGGCATAGGGCACACAGATGAAAAAAAGCCATTCCCCTAAGGGGAGCCCCAAAACATTCCAGGTTCCTGCATAACCCGGATTAAATGACCAGACCCCGATGGACGTTTTCCAGACATCCCAGGCACCAAAAACAAACAGGATTCCCAGAATGGCCGAGAAAACCGCAGGCCATGATTTATAAAAGCCTACTTTTCGATTAAAGGACAACGTCAAGGGAAAGGCTAGTACTAACAAGTCCAACAATACATATAACATAGTTGCTCCTTCTACAACCACACCACCATTCCCATCACTCCAAAAAGCACCGCCGTACTAAGCCGTACGACACAAAGGTGCTTCCCATACCAGCCCCTGATTTTTTCATGCTGTAGTCCAACAAAGACTAATATAAATACTACAACAAGAGGTATAATAAATCCAACATTATACAGCATAAGCAGAAACATACTCCAATGACTCAGGGAGGACTGGTTCATATAGACCAAAGTTGGCAGATATACCTGACCAGTGCAGGCAAGCTCAATGACTGAAACAAGAAAGCCCGTAAGGGCTGCCCCAAGCGCCATGAGGGGCAGAACCGAAAAGGACCGAATAACCCTATGAGAAAGCTGTTTCAGCCCCTGTGGCATCTGCAAGATCGACTCACGTGCCCTGCCCTGCCGGGCAAGCTGCGCATCCCGAAGATTGAGTACCACCAGGACTGCTGCGACCAGAGAAACTGCACCCTTCACATAATAGGTCGCTCGGCCTGCAGAAAGCAGAGACCGTAAGGCCTGTAACAAACCAAGTCCCATAAGAAAATACGCAAAGAACACCGCACCGATGAAGGAACAACCGACGATCATCAGGGCCCGTTTTTCCTGCCGCCTGAGGGCAATAAAACTCAGGAAGAAGAGCAGGGTGGAAAAGGCACAGGGGTTTATTCCATCGAGAAGACCTGCGGCAAGGATGGTGAGAAGAGTCCCGAAGGCCGCAGCGGTCCCCGGTGCGGGAACAGAACCCGGTGCGGATTCCCCGCTGGCTGCAGGCACCGCAGACTTTGTCTCAGCGGCTAACGAAACTGCGGGGCTTCCGCCGGATACGGGCACCGTGAGCCGAGCCTTACCGGTATCACGGATTGCCGCCAGTTCCAGGGGCACATTCTGTTCAATTTCGGTCGAACCCCGGTACACATTGTTACCGATAAACAGAACGGGGAACACAGTAAACGGCAGACCCCGCTCGGCCAGCAGGTCTACACAGCGTTTATAACCCTCAGGCGACAGGATGTCGTAGGTTTCAAGATCCAGATGTACCCCCGATGTTGCCTCATACTTCTGTTTCTGGCTGTATAAAAAGAGGTCGCAGTGCTTGCATCCTGTTTCGGTAAAATACACCCCCTGAATTCGCCGCTCTGGAGATGGAATCGACCTGGTTTCCCCAGACTGCCCATCCCCGGCCATACCCGCCTCGGCCCAGAGGGGGTTCATCAATATAAAGAGAAGGAATAAGAAGTTCAGGTTGATGAACGCAGGGGGCCTCATAACCTTAGCTCCCAATAGCCCACATTAAGCCAGGTGCCGAATTTGTACCCGACCTCGGTAAACTCCCCCACCTTGCGAAAACCGAAGCGCTCATGGAGGGCCTGACTTGTAGGATTCGGCAGGGCGATCCCGGCGATAACGAGGTGGAGCCCCTGTTCCCGCAGTTCCGCCAGCAGCCTGTTATACAGGGCCGAACCGACGCCTCTTCCGCAGGCATCCCGGCTCACATAGACCGTCGATTCTACCGTATAGCGATAGGCTGACCGGCCCTTCCATTTCCCTGCATAGGCAAAACCCAGAACCTGATCAAAGTCTTCATAGACCAGCCAGGGATACTGGGCGGTAATATCATCGATCCGACGGGCCATTTCCCGACCCGAGACAGGTTCTTCCTCAAAGGTTACGGTGGTGTTTTGCACATAGTAGTCGTAAAGCCGGGCTATAGCCTCTGCATCCCGGTGCGTTACGGTACGAATGATTGCCATGGGAAAAGTATAACAGATTTGATAGACATTTTATATAATCTGATGATCCGAATACCAATCGGTGAATAGAAATACTATGTACCTATGGTCGTATCACCATTCCCAATTCTGCGACGTAGTGTACCAGGGATTTCCAGCCTTCTTCGGCTATCGAGCGCAGAACTGCCATATCCATTTGTTGATATTCATGTATGGCAACATTTCTGAAGCCGACCATAGCAACCATTGCCTTCGCAGTTTCTTTGGAAAGTATTTGAGATTTTTCCAGAATTCTAAAAGCATCAGCACTGGTCTGAGGTATTCCAAGGTGAGATACAGAACAAATATGAATTGCCAAATCTATAGCAGCCTGACACGCCCGTTCTATGTTCAAAGTAAGGGCATCGATATGGGTGAACTTGGTTAATGTCGGGTCCTGTTGAAATTCTTCCAAAGCCCGGCGTATGGAGCGCTCAATGATGGCAGCTTTATTCAGCATTACATCATCAACGTTGATAAGCATGAACTAATTCCTTTCGTTCTTCGGTAAACCAGAGATACATGCTGATGAGGCTTGTTTCCATAAGATCTACATAAAAGGGATCTTTGGTAAAGAGACGATAACCTGCACCAAGGACTTGCCGTGCGTAGACCAGGTTAGCGGAGGACAGGAGCCCCACATCAACCTGCCGACCTACCTCATAGGAAATATGCCCCCCAATCGCTGCTAGGTCCAAACTATGCAAAGCTATACCCTGAAATGGTAATACAGCCACATCGATATCGCTGTCTGGCCTCATTCGCCCCTGGATACTGCTACCCAGCAGATAGGCTGCAGCGATCCGGACATCCTGCTCAAGCAGGAAGCGTATCTGGTCTATGACCTTTTGTGAAAGCTTCATAGGATTCAGTATAAAAGGTGGACTGAACAATCGCAAGCGGCTCGACCTGGGAGCCTGCCGGCTTGAGGCAGTGTATCAGCTCCACCTAAAAGAGCCAGAGCCGCTTGAACCGGTGCTGGAACCTGCGCAGGGCCCCAAAGCATGGGGCCCCACAAGTGTCCAGATGGGGCAAGACCGGTAGGGGCCCCGACGGCGACCTACTGCTTTAGATAGGCCCAGAATGAAGGAGATGTTTCATTACCCAAAATAAGGTATTTATTGTTGAGGATAGAGATTTTATAAGCACCATTGTTTTCTTGCATATCAGTTACAGTCATGGTCCCGTTGGAATAGGTGTAGGTACCTGAGTCTGTGCTAGTAGGATCGTTGTAAGTCCCTGTGTTGGATTCATATCTTTTATAAATGACAGTGCCATTAGCATTAAAAATGTATTCAGTTTTGTAATAGGTTTGCATATAGGTATTGGACTCCCATTTTTTCCTCATCGACTCATGAACCCAGGTTCCCACCAGGCCCGACACGGACCCTTGGGCAGTGAAAAACTCCCCAATATACAGCTGGTTTCCCACGATAAGGGCGGGCTTCTTTTCTGTAGTTGGGTGCTCGTTCGTGAAACAGGTTTTTGCACCGATATGGCCGCGCTTTTTTCATAGACCTCTCATCATATATTGACAAAAACAACTACAAAAGTTTACTTTGTGTTTACAAGGTATGAGGTGATGGAGTTCACCAACGAGCGCATTCGCTCTGAACCGCCTTCCTGGCCGATAACTCCTATGAAGGAGTTATGCTATGGCCAAAGCAAAGAATCCTGATGACAAAAAGCTTTCTTCCTCCCTTTCGGCGGCTTATCTATTTATTGTCCTTTTTGGCGTGGTGAGCCTTTTCTCTGACATGACCCATGAAGGAGCGCGCAGCATCACGGGGCCTTTTCTGTCGAGCCTGGGGCTTTCTGCAGCTGCGGTTGCGACAATTGCCGGCTTCGGTGAGTTTGTCGGATATGCATTGCGTTTTGCTTCTGGCTATTTGAGCGATAAGACAAAGCGCTATTGGCTCGTAACCGGCGTCGGATACACAGTCAATTTGCTTTCGGTGCCGCTCCTTGCGCTTGCAGGCAGCTGGCAGATTGCCGCACTGCTCATGATTCTGGAACGAGCCGGGCGGGCTATACGGAACCCTGCACGAGATGGAATGTTGTCCCATGCAACGTCGGAAACCGGACATGGTAAAGGCTTCGGCTTACATGAAGCGCTGGATCAAATCGGTGCCACAACAGGTCCTCTTATTATTACCGTCGTACTGGCTGCTGGAGGTACGATGCAGCATGCCTTTTCCTTTTTGCTCATCCCTGCACTCACCGCTTTGATCATCCTCATGGCAACCCGAATTCGTTATCCTCATCCTCAAGCCCTCGAAACTGCCCAAAAAGAAAATCTCAGAGGGGCTCACTTTCCGAAGGCATTCTGGTTCTATCTTATTGCGGCATCTTTGGTAGCAGTAGGATTTGTCGATTATACCCTCCTTGCCTATCATTTTCAGAAAGGCGACCTGATGAAACCATCGACCATAGCAATTTACTATGGGATTGCAATGGGCACTGATGCTGTGTTTGCGCTTATTTTTGGATCCCTCTATGACAAGATTGGGATCAGAGCCTTGGTCATATCGACAGCACTGTCATTATTTTTTCCCGTTTTTGGATTTCAACACAATGGAACGCTTGCGCTTATCGGTGTTATGCTCTGGGGAGTAGGAATGGGTGCACAGGAATCAATCATGCGTGCGGCGATTGCGCATTTTGCATCAAAAGACAAGAGGGCCACCGCGTACGGATTTTTCAATATGGTATATGGGTTTTCGTGGTTCGCAGGCAGTGCGCTTTTCGGTGTACTGTATGATATCTCGATCCCATGGGCTATAGTGTTTTCGGTAGTCATGCAGGCAATTTCGATACCTTTCTTTTTCATAAGCGCTAGAGCGGGAGCAAGCAAAGCGGTTTGAGCTGAATTGCAATCCTGCCACCAACGCTTCGGAAAGCCTGGGTAAAACCATGGAAGCGCCCAGAATTTCACTGGAGATGTTTTAAAGTACAGCAAAAGCCAGGAAGCAAAGGGAGAGAACCAGTATTGTTACAGCTGTATTCCAGTACAGTAACCGAAGGGCCCTTGCTATATCCGATGTATCAGGAGCTTTCCCTTCAGGATGTATCCAGGGTTTATCCACTAAACCTTCAGGATACCAGGTGGGGCCTCCAAGCTTTAGATTGAGCACCCCCGCATAGGCTGCCTCGGGATGGCCCGAATTGGGGCTTTCATGGGCCTTACGATAGGTGATAAAAATGTTCCATGCCTCCAGAATAGAACCTCCCACAAAGGAAGCACAAAGACACGCCGCCAGAGCAGAGAAACGGGCTGGAATAAAATTAGCTACATCGTCTGATCGGGCGGCCCACCAGCCAAAATAGCGGTACCGATCATTTTTATGACCAAAGATTGAGTCCATTGTGTTAATTGCCCGGTACAGCAGGGCCGCCCAGGGGCCCAAAAGAACGGCATACAAGAGCGGACTTGCGATACTGTCCACAGAGCTCTCAGCCACACTTTCTATACAAGCCCGGGCGACTCCCTCTGAATCGAGCTTTTCAGGATCCCGCCCAACCAGCAGGGACACCGCTTTTCGGCCATGATGGGGTTGTGTCCCTCCCTTGTTTTCGAGGACATCCCGTTCTAAAGCAAGGGTTACTTCCCGGGCGTGTTGAACCAGGTCCTTGATGGCAAAGGAAGCCCAAATAATAAGACTGTCCCAGATGAAAACTGGCATAAACCCACATTTTAATAATAATCTATGTCCTGCCAGGGGAATACAAGCAGCCGGGATGGTAACGATAAACCAGGAAAGCATACCAGCTAGCCTCAGCCTGAGGATAGGAAGAGCTTTTTCCCTCGTCCCATTGGATACCCTAGAAGACTCACAGCCTAAAAGCCGCCGGGACCAGGTTTCTGCTTTGCATGCTAAATTCCCTAAAAGCCGCACCGGATGGAGAGCAAAAACCGGATCCCCAATAAGGAAGTCCAGTCCTAAGGCGGCAAAAATGGCAAACAGCGATTCATACTTGTTCATGATAACCCCAGATGTTGTAACAGTACATCAATCTGGCAATGCTGTTCCACCAATGCCGCCAGTTTCTGAATTTCCCGATCTGTCCTGGGAGCCTCTGTAGGGAGTGCTGGGGACTAAGGCCTTTTCGTCTTCTCAGCATATTGATAAACTTGATTCGGAATTGATCATTATCAAAAATACCATATACATAGGTTCCCATCAGGTTCAGGTCATTCCAGGTCTTTATGGGTGGTAGCATGATACATAGATGAATGAGCTCCAACAAAATCGAGAAGTATCTTAAGCATTTGATCATTTTCAGAAAAATTCTTTAAGCCCAACCGTGACCAGGAAGACCCAAGACCGGGGAAATTACTACAGTCCCGGAGCGCAAGCCCCCGGCGGAGACAATAATCACGTAAAAACGCTCCTGCCTGTTCTGCACCATCCCTTGGCCGCAGGAGAAAAAAATTTCCTTTGCTGGGGCATAGGTCATACCATGATGATAGGGCTCCCATAATACGGGACCGCTCCGTTGCAACATACTGTTTAGTTCTCTGGATGAAATCGAGAATTGAGGCATCGCTAAAGACTCGGCGTGAAAAAGCTTCTGCCAGGGAGTTCAGGGGCCAGTTTGGCAATTCTTTTCGGAGCTGGTACCCCAGTTCTTTTGAAAGGATCCCATATCCAATCCGAAGCCCCGGTACAGCAAACAATTTTGTCAGAGATCGGAGCACTATAATATTTTGAGGAACCATTTCCCTGTTCAGTAAAGAAGTTTCCAGGGTAAAATCGATGAACGATTCGTCGATAACAAAATAAATCTTCGGTTTTTTCCTTGCAAAGGCTACAACACCATCCGGATAATCTTGCGGGAGTTCCCCATCAGGATTATTCGGAGCTCCAAACCACATCGTATCTGGCTCATCATCCAATCTTTCATCAAACTTACAGAAAAACCTATCCCAATTTTGTTCAGTCTGTACAGCAAAACCCGCCAATTCTAGTGCTTCCTGATAACTCCCATAGGAAGGGATCCGAATCAGAGCTCTGCCACCGGTTATTTTTTTAAGCATCCTGGGTAAGGCAAAAATAAGATCATCTGCCCCATTACCAAACACTACATCCATATTAGAATTACATTGGTGGTATTGTATTACTAGGGCAGATAGCTCCCCATATGAAGGATCAGGATATTCTACTAGTCTTTCATAGGATTGAAACAGTACTTCTTTAAGAAAATCCGGGGGACCTAAGGGATTAAGGTTGACACTGGCATCAATAAAAGCCGCATCAGCTCCGGTCCAACCAAGACTGCGGGCTCTTTGTAGTAACAATGAACGATTACCCCCATGATATCCATGAGAATGAGTGAATTCAGTTTGATGGATCATATAAACCATGATAGCAGAAAGAACGATCGAAATGCAGACCCGGTACCCCCGTCTTTTTGTGCTTCATGATTGATACAAGCGGTAAGCTTCTGTATGATGCAGTTATCATAGTATGGTCATCAGGCTGGAGGGTCATTATGGCAGGGAGCAGTTTTGGACACCTTTTCAGAATTACCACCTTTGGAGAATCCCACGGCGGAGCGGTGGGGGTTGTAATCGACGGGGTCACACCGGGGCTGGAACTCAGCGAAGCGGATATCCAAAAAGAGCTGGACCGCCGGAAGGGCGGACAAAACTTTATCACTACCCCACGGCAGGAAGCCGATGAGGTACACATCATGTCCGGTGTCTTTGAAGGCCGGACCACCGGCACTCCCATCCTGCTCATCCTGTACAACAAGGATGCCCGGCCCGCAGCCTACGATGACATAAAGGATAAATTCCGGCCGGGCCACGCGGATTTTACCTATCTTAAAAAATATGGGATCCGGGATTACCGCGGGTCCGGCCGGGCGTCGGGCCGGGAGACCGCCGGCCGGGTTGCCGCCGGCGCGGTGGCAAAGAAACTGCTGGCCCGCAGGGGGGTCCAGATTGTAGCCTATACGATCCGGGCTGCGGGCATTCCCTGCACCACCTTTGACGAATCGGTGATCGAGCAGAACCCCCTGCGGGCCTGCGACCTCACCGCAGCGGCGGCCATGGAAGCGCGGCTCAGGCAGCTACAGGAAGAACAGGACAGCGCCGGCGGCATCGTGGAGTGCCGGGTCCGGGGGCTTCCGGCGGGGCTTGGAGAACCGGTCTTTGACAAACTCGACGCGGAGCTGGCCCATGCTATGCTTTCCCTGGGGGCCGTCAAGGGTATCGAATTCGGTGCGGGCTTTGCTGCAGTGGACATGAAGGGCAGTGAACACAATGACTGGATGAACAGTAACGGCTTTATCACTAACAACGCTGGAGGCATTATCGGAGGCATCAGTACCGGGGCAGAACTGATCTTCCGCATCGCCGTAAAGCCCGTCTCCAGCATCGCAAAACCCCAGAGGACCATCAACCTGAAGGGAGAAGAAACAGAAATCCGCACCGAGGGCCGCCACGACACCTGCATACTCCCCCGGATTGTCCCGGTGGTAGAAGCCATGACCGCCCTTGTGCTGGAGGACCACTTTAAACGCCAGGCCGCCCTCATGGCATAGGACACAGATGCTCCCAAAAGGTTAGTACGTATCTTTTCGGTCTTCTATATCAATGATAAATACCACAACTGGTTGTTTCAGAAACCGTATAAAAAAGTCTATAGTCACCGATCTGATAGCGGTACACTTCTTTATATTTGGCCCAAAATAGGGATTTGCTCCTAGTATAGGATACAATTTATATAATTATGGTATACTGTTCCCATGGAACGAACAATACAGCAATGGGCCGATGCCATCACGAGTTCGGTGGAAACGGTCTTTTACGGCAAACGCCGGGTAATTCGGAAACTGCTTTGCGCGATCCTTAGCCGGGGTCATGTACTTCTGGAAGATGTGCCCGGAACGGGGAAGACGATCCTTGCCCGGGCTCTGGCGAACAGTCTGGGTACCCAGTTCAAACGGCTCCAGTGTACGCCGGACCTTCTGCCAGCGGATGTGCTGGGGGTTACCATATGGTCAGCGGAACAGCAAAAGTTCCTCTTCCGACAGGGACCGATTATGACCAACATGCTTCTGGTGGATGAAATTAACCGGGCTACTCCCCGAACCCAGGCGGCCCTTCTCGAAGCCATGGCGGAGCGGCAAATTTCTATTGATGGCAGGCGGCTCCAACTGCCGGACCCCTTTTTTCTTGTAGCTACCGAAAATCCCGTGGAGTTTGAAGGAACCTTTCCCCTGCCGGAAGCCCAGAAGGACCGGTTTCTCCTGTCCCTCTCCATCGGCTACCCCGATACAGCGGCCGAAGCGGTCATGCTGGAAAGCCAGCGCCAGATTACCCACCCGGTAGAAGCCCTCAAATCCCTCACAGGACCTGAAGAAATTGTGGCTCTGCAGGAGTCGGTAACCCGCATCCATGTGGACAGCAGCCTGCGGGACTATATGCTGGCTCTCACAGTCGCAAGCCGGAACCATCCTTCGGTACGGCTTGGGGTCTCTCCACGGGGGAGCCTTGCCTTATACCGGGCAAGTCAGGCATGGGCAGCCATGGAAGGCCGCTCCTATGTGATACCGGAAGATATTAAGGGCCTTGTGGCAGATGTATTCCGGAAACGGCTTATATTGCACCCCGAATCGATCATCAAAAATATCAGTGTGGAACGGATTATCGAGTCGATTATCGATAGTGTCCCCGTGCCGGTCTTTAAGGAAGGGGTATGAAAGGCCGAAAGAGGCTGATTCAGAGTATTTTTTTACTTGCGGTGTTTCTCTTTGCCCCGGTGGCGGGGCTGCGATTCGTTGCCCTGTTCTGGTTTTTACTGCTCTGTATCAATCTGTTCTATCTTAGGTATATGGGGAGGCACATCCAGATACGACGGAAGGACCCGGTGATCAGAACCTACAAAAACCAAAGCACCGGCATAGAACTGGAGGTCATCAACACTGGTTATCTTCCTCTTTTCAATGCAATCATTTCTGATACAACGGGCTCCCTGGACCCTACGAGCCTCTGCCGCATGCGGCTCGATATGCGAAAACGGAGCCGCAGAACCATTTCCTATACCCTGCGCCCCAATGAACGAGGCCTGTGGACGCTAGGACCGGTGAAACTGATAATTCGGGATCTCTTTGGCTGGGAAGAGCGCAGTTTTGAACAACCTGATAGGACCACGGTTATCGTGTACCCTGAAGTCTTTCCCCTGCCCTACCAGGCCTACGACGGCTATCCCCTGGGAACCATCAAAACAAAACATATCCTCCATGAGGATCCAAGCCGCTACCGGGCTCTGCGGGAATATCAGCAAGGGGATGAGTTGCGGCGCATCAACTGGAAGGCCAGCGCCCATGCGGGGATGCTGATTTCCAATGTGTTTGAGTCCAGTGTTGATGTACCCCTCCTGGTGCTCCTCAATTTATCGGCCCCTGCATTTCCCCTGAAAAGCCAGTATATGTATGCCGAGCGGTGTATTGAATACGCAGCTTCCCTCATCAGCTCCGCATCCCTTGTAGACCAGAGTGTGGGCTGTATCAGTACCGGTATTCTCCCAGAGGACGGCCAGCCCCTCCACATCGAAAGCGGCCGGGAACACCGGCTTGTCATCCTGGACAGCCTCGCCCGGATTACCCTATCGGAAGAGACCAGCTACCATATCTTTACCGAAGCCCTTAAGCGGCTCCCCTACCGGTCCCGGGTATGCTATGTGGGCCCGGTGCTAGCGGATACTTTGCTGGAATTACTGCTTTTAACCCGTCTTAAGGGCGGTGATTTTATCGTGTACTGTATTGTACCGAAAAAGGAGGAACTGGAAAGGCTCCACGAAAAGAGTATACCAGTACGAGAAATGGAGACCGAAAGCCATGGCTGAACAGGAACGGTTTACTGAATTTGTCCATCCCCTCATAGCGGTGAGTATCCCCGCCTGTTTTCTTTTTACCCAGGTTGGATTTTTTTCCCGCTGGATCCCCTCCTGGCCCGTACAGCCTCTTGTAGCGCTGCTTCTGGCAGTTGTTGTTGGTATCCTTACGGTTCTGCTGGGGAATCTCTTCCACAAGGAGCGTCTTGGCTTTGCGGCCCGGCTCCGGGAACTTATTATTGTAACGCTGGTTCTCTACCTGGCCGCTTCCCTGGTATCCCTGCTTGGTCCCGGAACAAGGGCAGGAAGCCCCATCATCAGTAGCGGCTCCGCAAGCGGAGCTGACAGTCCGGCGGCCTCCCCTTTGCTTTGGTTCCCTGCCTTGCTCAGGCCTTCCCTGCTCAACATAACTGTCACCAGCCTGGGTCTCCTGCAATGGATCTTTTCTGTGCTTATTCAGGGGGCCCTTCGGGATCGGGAGCTTTTACTGGCAGAAATTGAAAGCGCCCAGGGTCTGGAATTACAGTACCGTCTGAGGGATACGGGGACCCTCGCAGAGGATACGCTCTGGGGGTTCAGAAAGATTCTGACCATGGGCCGCATCCTTGTATCCATCATAGTAGTCGAAACCGCCCTTCATGGGTTCCTCTACCCGGAACAGGGCCTCATATCCCAGATCTTTGTTCTTCCCCTGCTGTTCCTCTATCCCCTGATGACCGGTCTTATAGGCCGTTACAAACGGGAACAGTACGATGCCGGCGCAGGTATAGCCCCCGATAAGGACAGCCGAAGCCATCAGGTCCGCACCATTGTCATGCTGCTCCTGGGTACCTTTATCCTGGCCTTCCTTGGAGCAGGGACTTCATCCTTACTCCCCATTCAATGGATACTCGCCTTTTTTGCCTGGTTATCCGGTCTCATGCCGAAACGGCCCCCCTTGCCTCCCCAGGTCCCGGAACCGATGCCCCAGATGCCCGATATGGAAGCCCTGAAGCGGGATCTAGAAGCCCTGGAACCGGCTGCTGGTAGTTCCCCTGATTTGACCTTTCTGTGGCTCATCCTCGGGATTTTCAGTGCCGTGGTAGCGGGGCTTTTTATACTTTTCTTTCTGGTTTCGCCCCTGAAATCCCGCTATTTCTGGGAGAAGGTACGGAAGATTTTTTCGCCCCGCCATATTTTGCAGGGACTTCGTAGATTGCTTTCATATTTTAAGCCCCAGAAAGCAGCTCCGATAGAGGGACTGGATCTGGATCCAGATAATCTGAAACAGGTGCGGGACCAATTGGAACGGCTCACTGCAGAAAAAAAGGACCGGCGAAAACAGGCCCAGCTCGGCAAAATGGTAGACCGGTACATCCGCTTTCTCCGCTGGGGAGAATCCATGAAGGTCCCCTGCAGGCCCTCTATGGCCCCCGGTGAATATGCAGAGACCTTAAGTCCCCGTTTCCCTGAACTAGCAGAACCGATTCACTGTATTTCGACCATCTTTGAAGCCGCCCTTTACGGGGACACCCTTATTACCCGGGAACAATGGAACCAGTTCAATACAGCCATCGAAAGAGTCATACACAGTACAAAAAACTAGATCAGCTTGTATACATACAGGGCTTTTTTCTTTCAGCTCAACATATCAACAGGTGCCTCTAAACACTCGGTTAGATTTAAAAGGCGCCTCGACATTCTTGACATTATTGCACAATATTGAAATATTATATATAAACAATATTATATACAAAGGAGTTTTTATGTTTTCTATAACCATACCAATATTACTGAAGGGTTTCCTTGCAGCCTTGATTGTCGGTTTTGTTACAGCTTCTATCCGTTCCTGGGTAGACCGGGTCTTTCTGGTGATCATGCTTACCGGCATTGTAGGCCTGCCTATTGTGCAGGTTATCCAGATCAACTTAATGGTTGTTGCACTGGCCGCATTGCTGGCTCTTTTCCGCCAAAGAAAACACCTGCATGGGGCGGTTCCTCCCGGCTCTCACGAATGGCTGCTTATCACCATACCTGCGGTTATAGGTGGTATTACAGGCAGGGCTCTGGCATTTCAGACAAAGCCAATTTTATTACTTGGACTGCTTGGCATCTATGCCATCCTGGTGGGTTTGCGCATTTTTATCATTAAACCCCTTTCTGAAAAGGAAACAAAAGCCCATCCTGCATGGTTTATTCCGGTGAGTCTTGGAAGCGGGTTCCTCACAGGACTCTTATCCGCTGGAGGGAAACCCTTTGCGGTTCCGCTCTATAACAATGCCATGGGGCATCATCCTCAAAAAGCCTATGCCCTGGCGACTGTGGCCGTAGTAGCCGCCTCTTGGACCGCCCTGGGAACCCAACTGGTATTAAACCTCCCCACATGGCCTCAGCTGATTATGGCATTGTATGAATTTATTCTTGTGACCCTGGTAGCTCTTATAGTTCAGAAATTCTGGAACGAAAAGCTTGCCAAGGTAGTGAACTTTGCTATAGCCCCCATCCTACTCCTGGTTGGGATACGATTTCTGCTTACTGCAATACGGTAAAGCTTTATCAATGTTTACGTGAGCTCAGATTGGGACCAAAGTGATATTCCAGATGTTCCTGGACTAATTGTTCCAGATCCCGTACTTTTTGCCCCTCGGATACCGAAAGCACCCGCTGCTGCCATTGGAGCCAGCCAGTCAATTCGGGTCCGGGGATGCCCCGCCGTTTTGCCTGCAGAACACGGCGTCTAAGGCGTGTCCGGACATATCTCCGACGATCTCCCCTGCAATATATCTGATACAGAACTAGCAGAATCAGTACAGTGACAGGAACGATAAGAACGATCTGCCAGAATCGGTCCGTGTCTGCAAAAGAGCGATTGGCAACAGCCCCAGTAGTAACGGCAGGCTCAGCAGGGCGTGAAGGAGCAAGAGCCGCGGGTATACGATACGGAGAGGGTTCGATCAGAGAACTACCCGGGGTAGGATCGAATCGTAACCACACACCACCGATATAGATTTCAGCCCAGGCATGGGCATCGGTGCCTCGAATCAAGTCCCGCCCTCGCCCATCCAGTTGCACCCGAAACCCTTCCACAATCCGGGCGGGGATACCAAGCTGTCTCAGGAGAACCACAAAGGCACTGGCAAAATGGAGACAATAACCCTGTTTTTCTTCAAAGAGAAACCGTTCCAGGGCTAATGATCGGGGTCCTCCCTGAACCTTTTTTGAATAACCATATTGTTTCTTGAGATACATCTCCACAGCTTTGGCAACAGCCAGTATGGTTGTCGTATCTATAGTTCCGGGTCGCCATTCCTTGGCGAGCCTGGCGATACAGCCGCTGGGATCAGGACCGGGATTGAGATACCACACCGGATCCCCACCTTGTATACCCAGTTCGATAGCGGTCTCAGGATAGGTTTCAGTCTTTGAGAGGGCGACCTCTACCAGAGTTCCCTGTTCGATGGGACTGTCAAATCGGATACCACTTTGCAATGTAGCAATCGTAATCGATAGCAGGGGTGTTTTTGGGGAAGCAGCTTGTACCATAAAGCGGGAAGCATTTGAAGGCAGGGGAAACCGATCATAGTATTCGCCCACAAAACGGAGCCGGAGAACCGGCAGAGGCTCCGTAAGGGCGGCTCCGTTCATCAACCTGGGATCTTGTATATAGGTATCCTCTGCCCAGCCATCAGCGGTACGGAGCTGATAGGTTGCGGATGCAAGATAGATCACCTGGTCCGGTGGGCCTTCGATTTCGAACATAGGTGCTGATGTAAGGTCCAGTCGGTTGGAAAAACGGCTCACACCAACATCGAAGCCATATCCTGGTACATCCATAAGGAGCGGCAGGGTGGGAGCAAGCTGAAGTGCCAGAGGCGTTACATCGATTCCGGGGAGACTGATATCCGTACCCTGGGTTTCGAAGATCGGCACCAGAGGGGCTAGACAAAGTACGACGATACCAAAGGGAAAACAGACCGAGCCTGCAAGGGATAGCAGATGTCTGATTGTTTTAAGACGAAAGCGCTGTATATTCATCACTATGAAAAGCACTATCCCCATGCCCAGGGCGCCAACAAACCCTGTGGTTTGACTGAATAGGATTGCCCAGGTAAGGAGGCTTACCATCATGAGTGTAATGGTTCCTGCGATGAAACCATAATAGAGTATCAGCATGGAGGAGACAACTGTCATAAAGCCATACACCAGGGAGGCGAAATAGGAAAAGAAGCCCCTGCCGCGTCCTTGCCGGACCATGAGAAACCATACTTCAGCCAGGGATCGTCTGCTTACATTAAGTAGTACCATGATGAGAAGGAGTCCAAGCCCCAGCCAGAGGAAGCTCGTTATTTTGATAAACCTCTTGGCGGCGTTTTGAGTTTTCATCAGTACTGCTAGACCTATACTGACTGAAGCCCAAACCAGGGGGATCCAGAGGGGGCCTGTAGCATGGAGGAAGTAAGCCAGCAGGATCGGGGGACCCAGAGCGGGCAGAAGCAGCACAATCCAGAGTAAGAGCGATCGCAGTAAGAACGATCGCAGCCAGGGCTTATTCAAGGGCATGGGTAATTCCTTCATTTCCCTGCCGGGTATCGAGTACTTTACAGGGAACCTGGGATTGGTTCAAAGGCAGTTGTTCCAACAAATCCATAGTTTTTTTACGAACCATCTCTACGAGAGAGGGTTCAGGAACGATGATAAGAAGTATTCCATAACCTTTGAGGAGCCGGTGCTCCAGTACTGCATATAGATCAGGGCCGGTTGCACTGGCAAATTCAAATGGGGTCTGTAAGGTTACCAGTAAGGTCGCAGACTCTCCATCCCATGCGGCTTGAGGAAACCGGCTGTCATTAAAGAGTATACTGGTAGATTGGTAATAGAGCGCTTCAAATGAAGCGAGGTCAGTGATGGTATAGGATTCAAATTCACTGCTGCAAAAGAAATCGGTAGGAATTCCCTGTTCTGCCATATACCGGAGTACCGAAAACACAAGGCTCACTGCCATATCTTCTGCTATAAGGCGTTCCTCCTCCTTGTGAATATGTGGTGGAGGCCTCGCATCAAGGACGACGCGGAGTGCTGGGGCAGTAGCTTTTGCTGTCCGATAGGCACAGGGTATACCTGTTGCTGCAAATCGCTTCCAGGCGATTTGCCGTGCCCCTTCTCCATGGTGTAAGGGATAAACCGATTCGAAAACCCCCACATCTTCCTGACCTCCACCGGTACGTAGTCCAGTTTCACCGCTTCCCATAAAAATGGACTCTAACGCCTGAGAGAGGGGTATGATTTCAGGATACACATAGAATATTCTTGGTTCTACGGTGTAAGCGAACTGAAACAAACCCAGACTATCTTTAAAGATAAACCGTTCTACTCCTACCGCGTAGATTCCCCGGTAGGCACAGCAGAACGTGGTGGACCAGGTTGTGTTCGTTTTTCCCCATAAAAATACCGGTTCTTCACTGGCACCGGCAAGACCGGGACCCTGAAAGGTAAACTGACAGATAATACCGCAGGTGGGCAGTATTCCTTCGTAATGGAGGGCAAAGGTATACTGAATTGCTTCGCCCCGTACAGGATGGTCCGTCGAAAACTCTTGATGGAACCCGAACTTCAGGTAACTGTACCAGACCTGAATCAGAGAAACCGATACCAGAACAAGGGGAAAGAGCACCATAACCCGGGAAAACGGGCCTGCCAGTCCCGGCAAGCTGTTGGAAAGTGCTATAGAAAAGAGTAAAACTGCAATTCCCAGGGGAGAAATGCGAATGCCCATAGGTTTTGTTATAATCCGGTAGGTTTTCGTATCCTGGAAACCAGTTCCGATACAATTGCAGATGCCTGTTTGCCCGCCATCCGGCTCTGGGAAGCCAGCACAATACGGTGGGCCAAGGTTGGTCTGGCCAGGGCTTCCACATCCTCAGGGATGACAAAGGTCCTCCCCTCGTACAGAGCCCGCACCTTGGCAGCCTGCTGGAGGTAAATCCCCGCACGGGGGCTTGCCCCGAGTTTTATCTCTGCTGCAGTACGGGTCGAACGTACTATCTCCATAATATAGGTCCTGATCGAATTACTGATATGGACAGACCGAACCCGTGTTCTCATAGCTGTTACTGTTTCAGGGTTTGCTACCGTTTCAACTATCCCCAGGGGTTTTGCTGTCTCATTCCGTTCCAGAATGAGCTGTTCGTGGTCAATGGAAGGATAACCGATAGAAAAACTCAAGCCAAAGCGATCTAGTTCCGCTTCAGGAAGCGGAAAAGTCCCGACAAAATTTTGGGGATTCTGGGTTGCGATCATAAAAAAGGGGTCCGGCAACGGCATCGTCCTTCCATCAATACTGATGGAACCCTCCTGCATTGCCTCAAGAAAGGCTGATTGGGTCCGGGGGGATGCCCGGTTGAGCTCATCGGCCAGAACAAAATGAGCGATAATTGGGCCCCCCTTGAATACAAATTTCTGTTGGTTACTGTCCCATACCGAAAGACCCAAAACATCGGCAGGCAATAAATCCGGCGTACACTGTATGCGGGAAAAAGTCAGCCCCGCAGCCCTTGCCAGTGACAGGGCAAGGGTTGTTTTTCCGAGACCGGGAATATCTTCGATAAGTACATGCAGTGCGCCAAAGAGACCGAAGAGAGCCAGCCGCACCACGGAGGCGTCGCCTACAAAGGCAGAAAGGACCGCATCCTCAATATCATGCATGATAGCGGTAGCCTGGGCTTGTTCAATATTCATAGAACTATTGTAAACCATTACCAGGCTTTTGTATCTGGGGCCTCATACATTAATGCCGCAAAATGGCCAGTTTAAACTTACCACTACTCCTGAGCCATACTACCGCACTTTGCATGACAATAAATATATACAGCAAAAATCCGCTCAATATGGCCTGATAGTTGGAGTTAACCCCGGCAGCACGGATTAACTCATTGATAGTAAGCAGCGTTAATGCTCCAACAGGGGAGCCCAGCAGATTCCCTACCCCACCGGTCAGCATCGTTCCACCGATAATAGATGCAGCGATGGCTTTCATTTCAAAACCCGCAGCATTGCCCACATTTCCAGCCCCGGTAGTCATAAGATACACAAAGCCTGCGATTCCCGAAAGCAAACCACTGATAAGATAGGATATGAATTTGGTCTTTTTCACATTGATACCAAGCATGAGCGCACTTTGGCTGTTCCCTCCGACAGCATAGAGATTACGGCCTAACCGGGACCAATTCATCATAATCACAAGAATTACAATGAGCACAAATACAACCACCGCGCCGATTTTAATCTGAAGCGGCATAAAATTACCGAGCCTATTGTGATTCCCCAAAAAGGGAATCACAATATTATAATCCCTGAGTGCTACAAAGGGTTCATAGGTAACATTGATGGGATCCTTATGAATGGTAGTTAAAAGGCCATTTGCTAAGAACATGCCTGCCAGAGTAATGATAAAGGGCTGAATCTCAAGATAGGCTATAATAAAGCCCTGAAGCAATCCAAAACCAAGCCCGATAGCTAGTGCAAGCAGCATTGCAGAACCGACTGTTCCTGTTTTCGATTCAAGTAACACTGCACAGCCCATAGTAACCAGGCCGGTGACGGCTCCGACAGAAATATCTATACCTCCACCAATCATGACAATACTCATACCAAGGGTTAATATGATGAGGGGAGCATTGAGACTAAAGAGGTCAAAAAAGGTCTGAAACTGCAGAAAACTGCCCGGGAACCGGAGGATGGCAAATCCATACATCACAATAAATATGATTGTTGCAATTATAAAGAGGAGATTCGAATTTGAAATTGCTTCCTTAGTTTTTTTCTTATTTTGTGATTGCATCCGATACCTCCTTCGTAATTTCCGGACTTATCCTGGTCCGTCTGACCACTTTGCTGACATAGGCTCTGACCACAGGGGAGGCGATAATCATGAGGATGATAATAAAAACCGCCTTAAAAGCCTTTATCGTTTCGGTACCAATTTCCAGTCTCAGCAGGGTTCTGTTCAGTACTTCTATGGTATAAGCACCGATTATTGATCCAGCAATGCTGAAGGTTCCACCCGACAGGGCATTCCCACCAATGGCTACTGCAAGGATGGCATCCATCTCAATAAATTTGAGAAGATTAACACTGTCATGCCGACCTGCTTTCGATACAGCGATAAAACCAGCAACGGCGGTGCAAACACCAAGAATCATATAATTAGTAAACTTTATCAGTATCGGATTAATACCATTTAGCCGGGCAACTCCCTCATTAATTCCCACAGCCTCCGTATAGAGTTTCAGATTGGTTGTTTTCAGGATAACTGCAATAATAATGATGAAGAGGACTGTTAAGAGTATTGGTGTCTGTATAGGAATGCCAGGAATAACACCACCGATCCGGCTTATCAATTCATTTGCAAGAACGGGCGACAATTTGCCATCAATCAGAAAAGCTATGGACCTGCCTGCAGTAAACAGAATGAGGGTTGCAACCATAGGTTGAACCTTAAAAATAGCAACCAGAGAGCCGTTAAAGGCACCAATGAGAATTCCCACCAAACAACTAGCAAGGAAACCTGTGAGGATCGTGAACCAGGTAATCGGTCCGGAATTACCGGCATTCAGTACAACCTGAACAAATACCGCAGAGGTAATCGCACCGGAGACCCCAACACTGATATCCTGCCCCCGGGATGCAGCGGTAACCAGGGTCATACCAATTGAGATAATGACAAGTTCTGCGGCACCAAACAGAATATTGGGAATATTACCATACAAGGCACCATTAATCAGGGTAATCGAAAAGTAATCGGCCCCCTTAATGAGATTAATGACGATGAGGATCAGTAAAACTGATAGTGGAAGGAGCAGGTGTGTTCCATGACCTTTCGTTTTAAGCATGCTCATACCCACCTCCTGCTATGACATGCATGACATCGGCCTGGGTTACATTGGTACCGGTCAGTTCTCCAACAATTTGACGATCTCTCATGACAATGAGTCGTGAACAGGTTCTGAGCATTTCTTCTATTTCTGATGATATAAAGGTCACACTGACCCCCTCTTCAGCCAGTTGCAATACAAGTTTCTGAATCTCCACTTTCGTTCCTACATCGATACCCCGGGTAGGTTCATCAAGAATAAGATACTGGGGATGAGTAAGGAGCCATCGTGCAAGTATCACCTTTTGCTGATTTCCGCCTGAAAGGGATTTTATCGGCGTATTGGGTGAAGGCGTTTTAATTGAAAGCTTTTTAATAAATTCCCGGGTAAATGTTTCGGCCTGTTTTTTCGATAGCGGTTTAAAGAAACCTTTGAGTACCTGAAAGGCCAGAATAAGATTATCCCGAACCGAAAGGTCTGCAAGAATGCCTTCACCCTTTCTATCTTCCGGCAGATAGCCTATTCCCAGTTTCATTGCATGTATAGGTTCTTTTATATTTACCTGTTTACCATTCATCATGGTTTCGCCGCCGGTTACTTTATCTGCGGCATAAATTGCCCGAACACTCTCACTTCGTCCTGAACCAAGCAAACCGGCAAAACCATTCACTTCACCTTTCCATATTTTAAAGTCAAAGGGTTGTATATCAGAAACACTCCTGAGGCTTTTGGCTTCAAAGACTGGTGCATCCTGCTCATGTTTCATTATTCTTGGTTTTTCCATGTGTTCGACATCATCCAGAGCCTTACCCATCATTTTGGAAACAAGCTCCAACTGGGAAAGGGAAGAGGCTTCATATTCACCGATCAAGTTTCCATTACGCAATACGGTAATCCGATCACTAATTTCATAGACCTGATCAAGGAAATGGGTGATAAAAATAATACCTACCCCTCTCGATTTAAGTTCTCTCATCAACTTAAAAAGCTTGATCACCTCATCTTCATCAAGCGAAGAGGTTGGTTCATCGAGAATGAGAATCTTACAATCCATATCAACAGCCCGGGCAATCGCAATCATTTGCTGAACCGCAATGGAACAGCTCGATAGCTCCTGGGTTGGCCGGGCAGGAATTTCGAGAGAGTTAAGCAGGTGAGCCGCTTGTTCATTCATACGTTTCCAATTAACTAAGGATGAATGCCCACGGCCAATAAACATATTTTCAGCGACGCTAAGATTTGGACAGAGACTGATTTCCTGATAGACCGTTCCAATGCCGCTATTTTGCGCTTCTTCAGGGGAACGAAAGTGCACAGACTCCCCTTCTACAAACATACTTCCAGCGTCTTTTTCATAGACGCCAGTTATAATTTTAACCAGTGTAGATTTTCCTGCCCCATTCTCGCCCATAAGAGCATGTACTTCACCCTTTCTAAGGGTAAAATCTACATTTTGCAGAGCCATGACTCCTGGAAAGGATTTGCATATCCCCTTCATCTCGAGTATTTTTTCTGACTGCACCTAGTTACCTCCTTTTCCTCTCCAGTTCAGATACATAAAGGGCTTGCAAAAGTGCTGTCTTTTGCAAGCCCAGAAACATGAGCGAACTACTTTATTTTGTTATTACACCTTTACCAGGATCAGCATTAATACCATATTTTTGGATGATTTCGTCGGTAATGGTCTTGGTATCAACGGCCAGTTCTTTCTGATATACGATTCCCCTGGGGATTTCCTTCCCCGCTTCTAAATCCTTAATCCAGCTGGAAATTTGTGCAGCCTGGCGGGGATTGCACTGTACATCAAGATCCCAATAGCCAGCCTGAACATTCCGAAGGGCAAAACGGTTAAAATCAAAACCAATAATTTTAACCTTACCATTCTTGCCATGGGAGATACCTGCTGCATCCAGAGCCTGTACAGCACCTTGAGCCATACCATCGTTCTGGGCATAGATAACGTTAAAATCTTTTCCAGCAGTAATAGCAGCTTCAACAACTTTTCGGGCTTCTTCGAGGCTCCAGCTATCTCCACCTGTACCATCGGCTACGATTTTTACCTTTCCTGCATCACGAGCCTTTAAGACTGCAGCACTGCGGCCTAACTCAGCAGCGGAACCTAACTGACCACGGATTAGTACGATATTGTAGGTACCCAGGTTCTGACTTAAGAGCCAATTCATAGCAAGATCCCCTTCGTAGGCCATATCGGATACGAGAGCAGCAATATAATTCGAGGAATCAGTCTGGATAAGCCGGTCAAAGAGGAATACCTTTACACCTGCAGTTTTGGCAGCCTTTAAAACATTGTCCCAGCCCGATGCATTTGCCGCAGAGATCAACAGATAATCAACACCGTCCCGAATGTATCCCTGTGCTGCTGCAATCTGTTCGCTGTTATCACCCGTATTGGTCTGTTTGGCATCGTAGCCATTTGCCTTGGAAAAGACTGTATTCATGTCTTCCACGTTAGCCTGCCGGTATCCTGATTCTTCTGGCGGAAGATTGACTATGCCAACCTTGATCAGTTTTGTCCCTGCTGAAGAACCTTCCTGCTTTCCGCTTGCAAAGATCAATGCGGGAGCCAGAATGAGCAGGACCGACGCACAAAGAGCGCTGATGACAGATCTTCGTTTCATCTCGTTCACCTCTTTTCGTAAAATAGTGAGACCTACATCTCATCTATCATTAAAAGACACAAAAACAGAATAGGCTACCTACATCCTTTTGCAGTTATTACAATCTTTTTCGATCCCAATGAATTCAGACATAGAGAACTTTATTATTTTTTGAAAAAACTATGTTATTTTTAGATTCTTTCGATTTTGTCATTCACCACTGCATATGAGAACCACAATTTGACAATAGTAGGAACTCAATATATGATAATTTGCCTGCGTTATCGTAAACATATTCAGATACACTAAAAGGGGGCAATACATGAATAGGTTTATTCGTGGCATGCATGCCATCCTTTTTACAATGCTCCTCTTCAGTTGTAACCAAAGCCGTCATGTTGGAACTGAATCAAAACCTATTGTTCTGGGCTATTCCCAACTAGGGGATGAAAGCACCTGGCGAACCCAGAATAGCCGATCCATCATGGATGCCGCAAAACGGTCTGGCATTAAAATTATGTTCGATGACGCGATGCAAAAGACAGAAAATCAGATAAAGGCAATCCGATCCTTCATTGCTTATAAGGTTGATGTTATCGCCTTTTCGCCCCTTGTAGAAACTGGATGGGACACCGTACTGGAAGAAGCTAAAACAGCGGGGATTCCGGTCATAATTGTCGACAGGATGATTAATACCACCGATGACAGTCTCTATACCTGTTCCATCGGCTCAGATTTTGATTTAGAGGGACGCCGTGCAGGGGAATTTCTTATCAAGAAATTCCACGACAGGCAGAGTCCAGTTAGAATTGTCGAAATAGGGGGGACGGCAAATTCTACACCCGCCATCGGCCGTTATGAAGGTTTTCGGAGCATTATCTCATCGGATCCCAAATTCCAGGTAATCTTCAGCGAAGATGGAGACTTCATGCGAAGCAAAGGTAAGGAAATTATGCAAAAGATTTACCAATTATATGATCCTAAAACGATTGATGTACTGTATTCCCATAATGATGATATGACCTTTGGCGCAATCGAAGTGATGGAAGATTATGGTATACGACCAGGAAAAGATATTGTCATAATATCAGTGGATGCGACACAACGTATTATAGACTATCTTAAGGCGGGTAAAGTTAATTGTGTTATTGAATGCAATCCCAACTCAGGGCCTCTGGTCATGCTCGTTGCTCATAAAATTGTTGCCGGTGAAAAAGTGGAAAAACATATGTTCATAGAAGAGAAAGTCTTTGATGAGTATACAGACTTTTCGACCATTGCAGACCGAGGATATTGAGAACACCCTTATGAATGCAGGAGAACATTCCAAAAAGCATCATATACTACGACGATTGCATACAAACAGCATTCGCAAAACCCTACGGGTAACCAATATTGTTATTATCATTGCAACGCTTGTACCATTCCTTATCAGTAATCTCTATTATAATATTATTTTAAATCAATATCAAAACATTATTAAGAATGTTTACAGCGCCAACAATCTGTCCAGCCATCTGCAGGATGAAATGTATACAACCATCTGGAATGTGGTATCAGGAAAAACCAAATTCGAGGATAATTCACAGTATCAATTGATGAATAACATCAGAGACCGCCTCAATGAATTGGAAAAAAACGCTACCAGTGAAGATAACAGTTACCTGATCCGGGTAGCCCGGAATACACTCGACACAATAGAGGGATACATCAATAAGATAGGTGAAAACATCATAGCGGGACAACCGGTACGGGAAAATGAGCGGCTCCTTGAAGAAATACGATCGGTCAGCGAACTCCTGTATGATGTGATTCAGAAATTCATTGCCGCAGAAATGGAAATTGCCCATATCCAAAATACCAAAATACAAAGGTCACTGGAACTTATGACGGTATTTCAGATGATACTGTTCACCTCAATTCTTGCTTTTCTTATTATAAATTATAAAAAGCTAAATCGAAGTATTAATATCCCCATTTACCGGTTAAAAACTATGGCATCTCAGATTGCCAAGGGAGATCTGTCTATCCGGGTTGAGAAACCGGAAATCAGTGAACTGGATGATCTTACGGATAGTCTTAATACTATGGCGGAGAAATTGGGTATGCTCATTGCCCAGAATATACAAAAACAGCAGAATTTACAAAAGGCAGAAATGAAAGCGCTGCAAGCACAAATCACCCCTCATTTTATGTACAACACCCTCGATACAATCCTTGCGCTGGCAGAGGCGGGGCAAAACAAAGATGTCGTTACAACCACATTGGCCTTATCCAATTTTTTTAGGCTCTCATTAAACAAAGGCCGGGATTGGGTCTCTGTAGGAGAAGAAATATCCCACGTAGAAAGTTATCTTTCCATACAAAAAATGCGCTATGGGCCTATCCTTGATTATGAAATTGATATAGACAAGACCATGCTTAAAGAACCGATGCTTAAAATTCTACTCCAGCCGCTCATCGAAAATGCAATTTATCATGGAATAAAAAAGACCCGCCGCCCAGGTTTAATCATAGTACATGGGAGTCTGCAGACAGATCATCTAATGTTTGTTATTGAAGATAATGGGTTGGGTATGGAAGAAAGCACATTAGAACATTTACGGCAAAATTTGTCACACTATGATGTTTCAAATCCTGAAAGTGGATTCGGTTTATATAATGTATATAAACGGATTCAATTGTATTACGGAACCAATGAAGGACTTTCCATAGAAAGTCAGTACAATAAGGGCACCAGAGTAACCCTCCGGCTTCCCATCATTACTGATTCAAATAACATGCAAACGCCATTATAGGCAGGAGAATATACTATGCATACCCTATTCCTCGTTGAGGATGAGCCATTAATTCGTGAAAATATCCGCAATGCTATAGTAAACAGCAATGAACCTTATGTATGCATTGGTGAAGCAAGCGACGGAGAACTCGCCCTCTCGATTATTCAGGATTTAAAGCCCGATATATTGCTTACGGATATCAAAATGCCATTTATGGACGGCATTACCCTTGCACGTCATGCAAAAGCAATCATACCCTGGATCAGAATTATTATTATCAGCGGCCATGATGAATTTGAGCTTGCCCAGCAAGCAATTCGTATTGGAGTAGATAACTATCTATTAAAACCTGTAACTGAGCAGGATCTTTTTGAGGCTCTTCATAAAACCAGCGACTTAATTATACAACACAAAAAACAAAGCACCTCATACCTCAAAGACATCTCTGATGAAGAAATGCTAAGAACAGCATTGATGAGTGCCTTTCTGGAACAGATATGTAGCGGCGAAATTTCGGTAGATGAAACTATCCTTCGTTCTAAAGAATTAGGGATAGATATAATCAGCAAACAATATGCGGTAATGATCATGCTTGCAGAAGGAAAAGGAGGATACCCAAGCCGCCAGATACTAGCATCTAAAATTAAATTTCTTCTTACACAAAACCAGGACGTACTGTATTTCATGAGTGGGATAGATACAACCGTATTCATTATTAAAGGTTCTACAGAACAAGAAATTGTAGAAAAAGCCTACAATACAGCCCAGACCATTAAACATGAAATTGAAGATGATGGTTCGCTAATGACGACCATTAGTATTAGCAGTGTTATCAATCGAATCAGCGGTATCCGAGATGCTTACCACGAAGCCTGTCTGCTCTTAAAGACCTTTGGACAAACCAATAGGGGGAAAATATTCTGTACAGGAGATATCGAAAAGCTTGATAGTACTAAGACATCGGTAATTAAAGATCTCTTTAATCTTAACCTTGAAAATAGAATCAAGTTTGCTGTTCCAGAGGATATTCCCGTCATAATCGAAGACTTTACGAAAAACCTCGATGCCAATGAATTACATAACTTTCTATATCGTTATTATATTCTAATGGACCTGATTAATATCGCCATACACATTATTCAAACCTTTAATCCAGATATGGATCCTAATAAAATTGCCAGCTATTTTGCCAATCTTGAGCAGGTATTCAAATCTGCCATCTCATTGGATGAATTTAAAGAACTCGCTACACAAATTTGTTTAAAAACAATAGAACTTCGAAATGTCGGTAACAGCAGTCACCATGTAAAACTGGTACGACGGGCCTGCGAATATATCCAGAAACATTACAACAGTCCTGACATTTCTTTGAATACCGTTGCCGCCCATGTCGGCTTGAGTCCAGCCCATTTCAGCACCATTTTTTCCCAGGAAATGGCAAAAACCTTTATTGAATACTTGACTGATATCCGTATAGAGAAAACTAAAGAATTACTTGCCACTACTGATGAGAAAATTATAAATATTGCGTTCAATGTTGGATACAATGAACCAAATTACCTGAGCTATCTATTTAAGAAGCGGGAAGGCTTAACCCTGAAGGAATACCGGCTGCAAAAAAGACCTCTGGCAGCAAAGTTTCAATCTCCTGAATTGTAACATGCTGTCAGCATAATCCAGGTAATTTAAATTGCTGCTAGTTGCTGTTCCACACCGAGCCCCCCCAATAAATCTGCGGAACGATAGGTTTTCGAAGCCTGTATCCTTACCGATCCTGCTCCCGAATCTGAACCCGGCGGATTTTACCACTGATAGTCTTTGGCAGTTCCTTTACGAATTCGATAACTCTGGGGTATTTATAGGGAGCAGTGGTCTTTTTGACATGCTCCTGCAATTCCCGCTTTAATGCTTCGCTGGCTGTCCAGCCTGCCGCAAGGACAATGGTAGCCTTAACTGCCATACCCCGGTCCGGATCAGGCACACCGGTAACCGCACACTCAAGCACCGCCGGATGTTCCAGGAGGGCACTTTCTACCTCGAAGGGCCCGATACGGTACCCTGAACTCTTGATAACATCGTCGGCCCGGCCTACAAACCAGAGATAGCCGTCTTCGTCTTTCCAGGCCATATCGCCGGTATAATACACATCGTCGTGCCAAACCTTGGCGGTGAGTTCCGGATCCCGGTAGTATCCGGCAAACATTCCTGCGGGGCGGCGCCGGCCGGTACGGATGACAATTTGGCCCTCTTCACCTACTTCGCAGGATGTACCATCTTCTCTCACCAGGTCGAGGTCGTATCCAGGGGCGGCCTTACCCATGGAACCTGGTTTTGGCTGCATCCAGGGGAAGGTTCCTGCAACCAGGGTCAGTTCAGTCTGGCCGTAGCCCTCCATCAACTTAAGCCCTGTGGATGCTAAGAATTGATCGTACACCTCAGGATTCAGGGGTTCGCCGGCAACAGAACAGTGTTCCAGGGCGGAAAAATCGTATTTACTGAGGTCCTCTTTGATAAAAAAGCGATAGACCGTCGGGGGAGCGCAAAAACTGGTTACCCGATGGCGGCTAACGACTTCGAGCATGGCCGAGGGATCAAAGCGGTCGTAATCGTACACGAAGACGGCGCATTCGCAGATCCATTGGCCGTAAATTTTACCCCAGGCGGCTTTGGCCCAACCGGTGTCTGCCACGGTTAGGTGCAGACCGCCCTTCTTGACCTGCTGCCAGTATTTCGCCGTGACAATGTGGCCCAGGGGATAGGTAAAATCGTGGCGTACCATCTTGGGCATACCGGTGGTTCCCGACGTAAAGTAGAGGAGCATGATGTCCCCATTGCTGGTGCTTTCATTTCCGGTGGGCCGCGTAAAGTGGGGCGAAGCGTTTGCTACAGCAAGATTAAAATCCTGCCATTCCAGGCGTCGGCCCTGGAATTCCACAGGCCGATTCTGGGCTGGGTTGATGGAAGCATCGGCATGGACAGAACGGACATAGGCACGGTAGCGAAGGGTCGGCGATGAGACCGCCGCTTCATCAACATGGGTCATAACTGCATCATCATCGACACAGATGATACCGACGATATCGGCGGCCTTGCAGCGGTAGACAATATCCTTCGTGGTTAATAGATGGGTAGCCGGAATCGCAACGGCTCCGAGCTTATGCAATGCAAGCAGGGTCGGCCAGAATTCATAACGCCGTTTAAGAATGAGCATAACCGGCTCCCCCTTGCGGATTCCCTCATGCCGAAGTACGTTAGCGGTCCGGTCAGTGAGTTCTTTAAGCTGGCTGTAGGTGAATGAAGCCTCTGCACCCCGTTCATCGCACCATACGAGAGCAGGAGCATCCGGGGTACGGCGGGCTAATTCATCCATCACATCGTAGGCGAAATTAAAGTTTTCAGGAATCTGCAGGGCAAAATTGGCCACAAAATCTTCGTAGGAGGAAAATTCGGTTTTAGAAAGATATCGATCAAGCAAAGTATTCATAACAACATCCTTTTATATGATAACAGCTAAAAATCTGACCCGTTTCCCGCCAAGGGCTTTCATACCGTGAGGTTCGGAGGCATCGAAATACACCGAGTCACCCTGGCCCAATTCCACTTCATGACCGCCAATGGAAACAAGCATCCGGCCTTCCAGGACATAGTCGAATTCCTGACCGGGGTGGCTGTTTAATTCCAGCGGTTTCTGTTCCGATTCCGCTTCTATTTGCACGAGAAAGGGTTCAGCTTTACGATGCTGAAAGTTGTAAGCCAGGCTCCAGTATTTATAGGGACTACGGCGCTCGACCTCGGGCCCCTTTTCATGGCGGGTTACACAGTAGGTGTGGAGCCGCGGGGCCTGACCGGTGATGAGTTCGGTTAAGTCTACTGAAAAAAGGCTTGCAAGTTCATAAAGGGAACCTACAGGGATATCTGCAGTGCCGGATTCCCAGGCCTGGTAGGTTTTCACATCGACAGCAAGCTTTTTAGCCACAGATTCTGCGGATAAGCCATTAATGTCCCGTAATGCCCGGACCCGCTGGGCAATTTCCTGTATCTTTTCGTTCATAAACCATCACTCCTTGTTTCACTCAATTGTACCCCGAAGGGTTCGGGCTAGTTCCTTCCAGACAATTTTATCTGCTTCAGGCAGGGCTGCGAACTGGTCCTGTTTCCCATAGGCAGAGAGATCGATGAACCGGTTCACCCGTTCCAGCAGGGTTTTAAATTTCTGCTCCTGAAAATCCCGAAGCCAGGTGGGTAATTTTTTTCTTAGCCGTAGGAGCTGTTCATAGTGGGGCGCACAGAGGCCTTCTGATAGGGTAAACTTCCGCTGTAGTTCAGCTTCTTCCGGGCTTTTTCCAGTTGATTCGGCTAAAAAGGAAAGATATTCCTTTTCAATCCGTTCCTGTTCCACACAGATGGGGCACACGGCCTTGGGTTTCCAGGGCTTATTTTTCAGAAATGCTTCGATCCGGTCTTCGAGGATATCCCGACCGAGAATGGCCACCGCAAGGCCATCCCGGAAATTGCTTAAGTTTTTAGAGTGTTCCCGGCAGAAACCTCCGGCAGCCCGGTGGGCTGCCCGGAAGGGCCGGTCAGAAATGTGTTCAAAGAGCATGTTGTCCAGATACCGCCAGGTCCGTTCGTTTACGATACGACAGAGGGGGCATCCTTCCTGTTCACAGGCCTTTTCCAGTTCAAAAAAGTTGATGTGTTTATCGATTGCCACAAGCACCTCCTGGGCAGATATATTCACGTCCCGACTGGTTTATTCCCGCTGTTCCACAGACCCATTGGCATGACCTATAAAAAGGCGGGGATGTTTCCGGGTAAAAAGGCCGTTTTCGACCACCCCGGGGATCTGGTTTATCCGGCTCTCCAGTTCTTCAGGGTCCATCGGCGCGGGGAAGCGTATATCGAGCAGGAGGTTTGCGTGTTCGGTGATGACCGGCCCTGCCTTCCTGACCGCTTCGCGGAGCTGAACCTCCGCACCAAGGGCTTCCAGGGCCCGCTCTACCGGCACGCGGGCTTCCGGAATGACCTCTACCGGTATGGAAAACTTAAGCCCCAGGTGTTCCACCACCTTGGTTTCATCAACCACGATCGCATAGGATTTAGATGCATAGGCGACAATTTTTTCGACCAGAAGAGCGCCGCCGCCGCCCTTAGTACACCTATTTTGAGGGTCTACTTCATCGGCACCATCTATGGTAAGATCAAGCTCTCCACCAATTTCTTTTGAGTTCAGGGTATAGAGTGGTATACCCCACTGTTCGCAGGCAATGACGGTCTGAAAGCTCGTCGGAACCGCCAGAATGTTTTGTAAGACTCCTTTTTGCATAAGTTCCCCGATATAATACACCGCTGGGATTGCAGTGGATCCTGTGCCAAGACCCAGTTTCATCCCACTTCGGACAAGACGGTCCACCGCAGCGCGGGCTACCAGTTGTTTTATTGCTTTCTGATCCATACCGGAACCTCCACAAAGACTCGCTTTTTGCACTATACTGTACCTTGTGAATACATGCAACGATGAATTTTTACTAGAGTCCATTAGCTATTTTGATGTTCTGGAACAAATGCAGGATGGGATTTTTATCGTAGATAGGGATTTTACCATCCGCTACTGGAACCCCGCCGCAGAGCAGATCCTGGGCTATCCGGCCCGGGAAGTCTGCGGCTGGGCCTGTTCTACCCTGGGGCCTCTGTGCAAACGGGATGCCTCGGGAAACCCCCTCTGCGGGGAGGGCATCTGCCCCCTGGCATTATCAGTAAAGGGGGGCTATACCGGCCGCTACCCCAGTTATGTGTTTATGAGAACCGCCGATGGGCGGGAAGTTCCCCTATCGCTTTCTGTAAGCACCTTAAAAAACAAAGAGGGCCAGGTGGTGGGCGGCATCGGCATGTTCCGGGATATGAGCGAAGAATACGGCCAGCTGAAACTGGTGAGCGAAATACAAAAAACCATGGTTACCACCGAACCCTTCGCTGTGGGGCACCTACGGATCAGCACCCTCTTTCATCCCCTGGAAGTCACCGGCGGAGACTATGTGGAAGCCTTTAGAACAGACACAGGACTTTTGGTAGCTTCCAGCGCCGATGCGACCGGCCACGGGGTATCGGCGGCCCTTTTTGCAATGATTTATAAGACCCTGTTTCATGGAAGCCTTAAGAGCACCTATTCACCTGCAAAAATGCTGGAACTCA
The DNA here is from genome assembly GCF_000219725.1 of Gracilinema caldarium DSM 7334. GTDB lineage: Bacteria > Spirochaetota > Spirochaetia > Treponematales > Breznakiellaceae > Gracilinema > Gracilinema caldarium. The sequence continues at coordinate 2,604,245 of NC_015732.1, forward strand.
TCAACCGGGACTTTATTCAAACTTCTACGGTGGAAGGGTATTACCTGACCGCATCGATCATTGTGATGGATCCGAAAAAGCGGACCGGTTATTTTGCCAGTGCGGGGCACCCCATGGCGCTGATATTCAGGAGACGCCACGGGGTGCTGGTTCCAGAGCCGATTCGGGAGCGGTCCTTCATGATTGGCATGGTAGAAAATTGCAAATATCAGGAAATTCCCTTTAGCCTGGACCCGGGGGACATACTCTTCCTTGCTTCCGACGGAGTATATGAGGCAGAGGATGCGAATGGCATCCCCTTTGAAATTGAGGGGGTTACGGCCTTTTTCGCCGATTGGATCACCGAAGAGGAGCGCAACCTGGAGGACCTGTACCAGGTGCTGAAATCCCGAAATCCTTTAGGTCAGCTTGCGGACGATGTCAGTGCCCTCATGATTGAATCCGACAATATCGAAGGGCTTTAGAGCACGGTTAGAGTGGGTATTCCTGACCCGTAAAGAGTGAAAACTGCAGTTTCGCCTGCCGCAGGAGCATGTCATAGCCATTCAGGGTTTTACAGCCCGCCTTGGCGGCCCGTTTCAGCAGTTTCGTTTCCTCTGGTTTGTAAATCAGGTCCATGACCACTTCTTTACCCCTGAACTTATATAATTCTATGGGGTCTTCATCGATGTTTGGCTCCATCCCTACCGATGTGGTTTGGATGATGATATCCCGATAGTGATCGATAAGCTCGATGCCCCGGGCATCCAGGCCGGCCCATGCGAAATTAAGGGGTTCGGCAATTTCCTTTGCCCGAAGGGGAGTCCTGTTCAGAACGAGCGCCCGGCCTTTAAGACGGTGAATTTCAGAAGCTACCGCTTTAGCAACACCACCAGCACCAATTATGGTTACCCGTTTAAAAAGAAGATTTGGTTTCCCGATAAATTCTAAAAGGGAATCAGAAAATCCTTGGGCATCGGTATTATAAGCAGCCCAACCCTGAGGGGCACGAACCAAGGTATTGCAGGAACCAATTCGATCTACCTCTGGCGAACGTTGGGAACAATAGGTCAACACAGCTTCTTTGTGGGGAATGGTTACCGACAGTCCTTGAATATTGAGAGTCTCAGCAAGATTAAAAAAAGATGATAAATCTTGAACAGGAAATGGAATATACACTGCATTCATTTTTAATCTGCTGTAGCCCTCATTATGGATCTGTGGACTTGCTGTAGCTGAAAGAGGATATCCAATGATACCATAAACTTTTGTCTTATGATTAAGTGAACGGAAGCGATAGGTATCTACCAGCGTCCTTGGATCTAGCTGTCCAGGACCAGCAACCTGGATCTCCGAATCAGATTCGATCTCAGCGATGGGACTAGTAAAACTGAGGTGGGAGCCCAGTCGTTCAGCTAGAATTCTGGTACTTACTCCATGGGGACCCATGGCAATAAGAATTTTCTCCATATCTTTAGTTGAGTCAGCAACTTTAAAAAGGCGAGCCACATCATCATAATTGTGAGGCATTACTGCGACCTTAGCAATTTCATCACCGGTTCTGCGTAAACTGCGTAATTTCTGTTCCAGGTTTTCATCAACCCCATGAAAATTATGATAGGATCGGATAATCTTAGTCCCAAAGGTTCTTGCAGCTTCTTCAAGACTGGGAACATCTAGATCTTCTTCAAGATCTACATAGGCAAAATTCCGGCGCTGGTCCGTATCAGCAAAGGCAAGACCAGCAGCCAAAAGAACAATTCGGGCACCTTCTCCTTCTTTAAAATTTCCACCATCTATCTTTCGACGAACCGTAAGAATGGTAGGAATTCCTGCTAAAGCAGGAAATCTTCGTATGTAAAATCGTTCATCAGGATCAAGGAAATCGACCCGCAGTTCAACTACATCAATATAGGCTCGATAACGATCTACAAGTTCAAGATCCTTTACGATGGTTTTGCCAGTAAGACATAAACAGACCTTTGCCACAGAGAACTCCTTAATAATCGGGGCGATATACAAAAAGACCATTTACCTTATGCTCTTCCGTTAACTGTACTTTCAACCGTAGGGGCCAACCGCGGCTCGGAAGACGAAATATGAGATAGGTATCCTGTTGTATAAGGGGTTCTCCTAATACCGTTAAAACAATTTCTCTTGAATCCCCTTGCTTTATACCATATCCTTGGGGTACTGCTATCTGCCAAACTCGATTCTGATACCAGTATAAATCTATTCCTTCATAACTAAAAACCACATCATCCTGCCAACTTTCCTGCCCCCTCACTGTGTAGACGGCCATGGGACTGCCAAACTGGGTAATTATACTTTGAAGGCTTGCACCAACAAGCCATGAAGGATCCTGAAGAAGATCTAAACTGGTATCATAAAAATTTGTTTGTGCATAGCTTACTACAAATACATTACATAAGAGGGTAAATAAAAAGGTACATCTCTTTATCCGATAGAAATTCATGATTCTTAATCTACCGACCTAATTAAGATATCGCAAGAGGCTTGCAACTTTTCCTTTACAATTGGGTCATAACATAGCACTATTATTAATTATGGAGAAGAATTATCTATGGTACGTTTAGAGCGCAGGACCTTAACTGAATTGGTGCAGGCATCATCATTACGTTTTGCTAAAAGAACAGTATTTTCCCTTTTTTCAGAAGGAACTTTATCAAATCTAGTCACTTATGAAGATTTTGGAAAGCTCAGTACTGGAGTTGCTAGTGTTTTACAACAACTGGGTCTTAAAAAAGGCGACAGGGTTATGCTTCTTTCGGAAAATCGTCCAGAATGGCCAATAAGTTACTTCGGTATTTCCCTGGCAGGAACTGTTATTGTACCAATCCTTACTGATTTTATTGCTGAACATATAGGAACAATTGCTCGACATGCAGAGATTTCTGCAGTGTGTGCCACCGAAAAAACCCTTGCTAAGATTAAAATCGCAGGTATTTCTGAGGATATTCCTCTTCTTCGGATTGATGAAATGGACAGCCAGGGTATCATGGTTTCTATTAAGGGGCAGGAGGTTAAAATGGAATTCAAGCCCCTTATTCCTTATAAGGCACAGGAAGATGAGGTTGCCACTATCATTTATACCTCTGGAACAACTGGCAGCAGTAAAGGGGTCATGCTCAGCCATCGGAATCTGATATTTGAAGCCCAGGCATGCCGAAGCATTATAAAGATTTACCCTCGGGATAGGTTCCTTTCGGTATTACCCCTAGCCCATACTTATGAATGTACGATAGGTATGCTTATTGCGGTTCTTAATGGTGCAAGCACCACCTATCTTGGAAAAGCTCCCACACCAGCTATTTTGATGCCAGCCTTAGAATTAATACGACCAACTATTATGCTCACGGTTCCGCTCATTATTGAAAAAACCTATCGTACCAAGATAAAACCTTCCCTGGAAACCCATCCCCTTTATAAAATACCCCTAACCAAACCTCTCGCAATAAAGGTTGCCGGAACTAAGTTAATTGGTTCTTTTGGAGGAGCCATACGATTTTTCGGTATTGGAGGTGCAGCCTTGGCAGCGGATGTAGAAGATTTTTTACAGCGAGCAGGCTTTCCTTATGCAATCGGTTATGGTCTAACCGAGACTGCCCCCCTTTTGGCAGGAGCACCACCTTTTAAGTCGGTGCTTCGTTCCACCGGTCCTGCCCTTAAAGGGGTAGAGCTGCGCATTGTGGATCAGAATGGGCATATTGTTGGAGGAGCGGGGGCTCCCAAAGATGCACCAGAACACGCAGAAGGAGAAATTCAGGCCAGAGGACCTAATGTCATGTTAGGGTATTACAAGGATCCGGAAAAGACCGCTGAGGTCTTTACCAGTGATGGATGGTTCAAAACAGGCGATCTGGGCAGTATGGATAAAAAGGGCAGACTCTTTATCCGGGGGCGTCTCAAGGCTATGATACTTGGTCCTTCGGGAGAAAATATCTATCCAGAAGAGATCGAAAGTATATTAAATAGTTCAGGTTACGTGGAAGACTCTCTAGTATATGCCACTGAAAAGGGAGAGCTGGTAGCCCTGGTAGTTTTAAGCGAGAAGGCTAAAACCATGTTTGCCGCCACTTCTGATATACTACATGAGGCAGGAAAAACCCTTGAAACAACAGCCCATAATGTCGGACAAGCAACTCAGCATGCTGCCCAGGGAACGATACAGGGGATCCAACATCTCTTACAAGAATTAAAAAATACTACAAATAAACGGCTCGCAGGCTTTTCCAGAATTCATCGGGTAGAGCTTCAGGATGAACCTTTTGAAAAGACCGCTACACAAAAAATAAAGCGGTTCCTTTATCCGAAAAAGAAATCCTAAAGCTATGACTACAAAACCGCTTGGAGAACGATATTCTACAAAAGCTACCCTCAGGGTAGCCCGCCGGGTAGACGAAGTCTTTTCCAGTCTCCAGTCAGTCCCCTTTCTGCGAACACAAGATAAAACGGAATTCCGTTATTTTAGGCGGTTATTTCTTTCAGCTTTAGAAAAAATTGATCAGCGGATTATTAATGGAGAGCTCGTCCCATGGACGAAAACCGAAATTAATGCCCTCTATGAACAGGTTCAATATTGCCCACCCTGTCATGGATTGAAACAACCGATGGAACACTGTTTACTAGTCCATCGGCGTACCCTGCATATTGGTGTTTTTATTGGATCCTTTGATCCCTTTCAGATGACCCATCTAGAAACAGCCCTCCGGTTCTTGTCAAAGGGATTGCCGCCGGCGGATGTAGTCTTTGTCATACCAGAAGGGGCCTATTCATCCACAAAACCAGGCAGATCCGATTATAATTATCGTTTTGATATCTTAAAACGGCAGATAGAAGATGCCTTTCGGCCTTTTATTATTCCCCTCAATATTGGTAAAAAGGCAGACACCATCGAAATCATCAGCAGGCTAATTCAGCTACTTTGTGGTTATACAATTGAATTAACCCATATACTGGGTTCAGACATGTTTCCCCTGGCAGCTAAATGGTACGCCAAGGATCTTGCAATCTGGGAACCAATTGCAAAGGAACATAATGTCAATTTTCATTTCAGAGCTTTTGTTGTAAAACGGAACAAGGATGATGATATTATAGAAGCTATCACCATGGCAAAAACTCAAGGGATTCCAGTTCAGGTTGACCCTAAACCGATCGGAACACCCTCATCTACCCATCTGCGAGAACATGGTTTTTTTACCATCATATTCCCCACCTTAGAGGTCATAGAAAAACTAGAAGTCGTGTTCAGATATGGGATGCATCGTCATTGGCTTATCGAAAACCCACGACCGGATTATGAAATCTAGTCTCCGGATACCTCTTCCCGTACCAATTCCCGGTTAAGTACCGACAAAATTAATACAGTTCCTTTGGGGACCTGGTAGGGAACTGTAAAGGCCCCCCCTGGGTGGTTTATGGTCAGAATCTTTCTCCGTTCTCCTGTAGGAAGCAGTGCTTCAAGTTTCACTTCTAACGGATAGGGATATTCTGGAAGTGTTTGAGTAAAGAGTCCAAAGACTTCATTATTGGGGACCTTTGTTGGTGCTGCAACGACTAAATCTAACCGAGTATTGGCAGCGACCACAGCCTGTCCTGCCGGTAACTGGGAAACCACAGTTCCAGGAGTTTCCCGATTTTGTACTGGTCGGATCGAGCAGACAAACCAAACACCAGATTGACGTATTCTATCCAACGCATCCTGAATGGGAAGTCCCACCAGATCAGGAATTTTAATCATAGCGTTTTCCGGACCACGACTTACAACAAATTCGAGACGAATTGGACCATCTATATCGGCACCAGGTTCAGGTTTTTGTTCAAGAATAGTGCCGGCAGGCTGAGTAGAATATTTATAAAGCGGCGGTTCCCGTAAACTTACCAAAGCTCGGTTCGAAGCAGAAAAAAGGGTTTGCAGGTGCATCTTTACATCATCCAAATTCTGTCCGATGTAATTCTCAATTTTATCAACTACCATACCACGACTGACTACAAGTTTTATTCTACGACCAGCTTTAACAATCGCCCCTGGCCCCGGATCTTGTTCAAGGATAGTTCCCTTATCTGCTGGATTATCGGAATATCGTAATTGTATTTTAGGGTATAACTCCTTTGCCTGCATCTCTAGTAAAGCTATGGTTAATTCTTTACCTTTCACGTTAGGTACCATAGTCTGTTCTGCACCCCGGATAGTCAGTATAAAAACTGTCATCGCAATAAGGGAGACAAACACCAATATGGCAATAGTAGCGGTAATAAAAAACCGAAGATGATTACTAACATAGGTTTCTATTGCATCAAAATCTATATCGATGTCAAATCGATTGAAAAAGCGCATACGGTTAACCTCTTATTCCAGTTTGGAACCTATAAATTGTTTTGCACCATTTAAAAAGTTGACCCAATCGAGGGCTTTCTTTGTGGCATATTGGAGTCGCTGAACAACAAGCAGACCCTTCCCTGTTTGTATCAATATACCCGCCTTTTTGTCTATGCCTAGAACAGTACCTGGAGGCTCTTGTTTTGAAAAAAACCTTGTTGTGCATGTATCAGGATTACAGAGAGGAAAAGCTTCAAGTATATAGAGCACTTGACCTGCATGTTTTGTAGCACAAAGAGGCCAAGGTGTGTAAGCTCTGATTTTAGCATCAATTTCAAGGGCACTGGCGGACCAGGAAATCCAACCATCTTCCTTAGAAATAATGGAACAGTAAGTTGCTTTTGCTTCATCCTGTGGCGTGCTTTGTATTGTACCTTCGGCAATTCCTCGAAGAACCGGTGGAAGCAGTTCCGCTCCTCGCTGAGCAGCCCATCGGCTCAATGATTCAGTAGTTTCCCGCCCTGATAATTCGATATGGTCCTGTATAAGTATATCCCCTGAATCCATCTGAAGCGCCAAAGTCTGTATGGTGATGCCGGTTTCGCGGTCCCGGTTCAAAATAGCTGCCGGAATTGGGGTAGCTCCACGGTATTTCGGTAACAAAGAAGGATGAATGTTAATCCCACCCTTCGGGAAAAGACTTAGAAATTTGGGGCCAAAGATTTTACCATAGGCAAAGGAAACAAGGATATCCGGTTTGAGATTTGCAATCTGGTCCCGAACAGAAGCATCCAGTTTTTCAGGTTTAAGAATAAGAAAGGATTGCAATGACTTTTCACGCAGCATGTCCTGCAAACGTGTCGCAGCAGCGCCTACTTCGGTAGGTTCAAGGGGGCCCTTTCGGCCTTTCCTGCTGTCCGGATTGGTCAAAACACCCACAACTTTTATCTCTCCAGAAGCGATCTGTTCAGCGATCAGTGCCTCGAGGGAAGGAACCGCAATCTCAGGACTTCCAGCAAATACAATCCGCATGTTTAGGCCCGCATTTTTTTATCATAGAGTTTTAAGAGCCGATTCCGTTTCGGTTCTGTAAGTCGATCTATAAAAAGAACCCCCTCCAGGTGATCATATTCATGCTGGATCACCCGGGCTAAAAGCCCATCCGCATCAAGGGTAAAGGGACGCCCTCGTTCATTCCAGGCCTGAATGGTTACCTTCTCCGGCCGCGTAACATCCGCATAGAGCCCCGGAATTGAGAGACACCCCTCTTCATATTGAACAATTTCAGAAGAAGTCCCAATAATAGTTGGATTGATGAACACCCGCGGGCTATCTCCATCAACCTGAACCACAAATATCCGCTGCAAAAGTCCTACCTGGGGTCCCGCAAGGCCGATACCTCTACCTCGGTGCATAGTTTCGATCATTTCCTGAGCCAGCGCTTTGACCTGACCATCTATATCCTGAATTGGCAGCGCTTTTTGGCGTAATACATCATTTCCTAGCGTAATTATTTCCATATATGTAGTTTACTTAAAAATTCTCACCCAGACAAGGCGCATCCGGACACTCATAAACGGTTGAATAATCTGAAATAACCACCCCCCCTGCTAGGGCTCACTGAGTATAGTGAAACTCCGATGTAGAGAAGATCCTGTTTCATCTACCAACGTAAGTATATGCGTCCCTGGACCTGGACGAATTTCAATTTGATGAATTCCCTTTGTAGAACCTACATAGGTATCATCAAGATGCCAGAAAAGTATTGCGCTGGCTCGTCGATGAGTGGCGGTACATACGAGCCGGCCAGACTTTCCATCTATTTCTACAGGAATATAGATTGCACTGCTAGCTTCTGGATTTACAAAAGCAATCTCAGGCACCGAATTTCCATCGGAATGTACCTGGTGTTCCGGTTTTAGTGGCGGAAGCCCCTGGTAGGTCAGATTCCATCGCTTGTAGAAATATTCTTCTGCTGGTGGTAAAACAAAATGTTTTTCATAAACAACTGGATCTTTCATATCTGCAGTAATTATGACCCGATTAGTTCGATCAATAGTCATTGGTATGCTAACACAAAAATGACAGCTTTCTTTCCTTGGGGCATTATAGGGGATGTAATCGATCCGAGAAGCTTCACAGTTTTGGCTTATCGGCAACCCAGATATAGCACAGACCTCAACAGGAACGAGATCTGCATCGGGCCGGGGAAACCAGGTGGTTGCCGGCATAGCAGAAAAAAGTTCCCACATAACCACAGCGGCGGTAAGGGAACCCTGTAGTTCAGCCCGCCCTTCACCGGATGCATTACCGATCCAGACACCAATGGTATACTCAGGAGTCGTTCCAACTGCCCAGGCATCTCTGTATCCAAAACTAGTTCCAGTTTTCCAGGCAACTTTTCGGGAACTTTTAAAGAGTTCCCAAGCTCCATCTTCACCAGGACGATTCACCATGGAAAGAGCATTCAGTGTCAGCCAAGCGGCTCCCCGAGAAAGCAATTGATCCTCTGAGGCTACTGTAACAACCTTTTTCAGGATGTTTCGCTGTTCAGATTGAGAGGCTTTATGATCATCAGATTGATACCAAGGGGGGAAAAAAGCTGTTTTGGCTGTATCAAAAAGCGCCCGGCGGGCCAGGCCCGCATACACCGAGGTAACATCCCACAGTGTAACCTCTGCACCGCCTAGTACAAGGGGCAATCCATAGTCATCCCCCGGTCTAAAGAGGGTTGTAAAGCCCAAACGCCTCAGGAGCCGGGCAAACCTGTCTACACCATAGGTTCGCAATTCTCTTACCGCGGGTATATTTAGAGAACGGGCCAGGGCCTGGTCCGCCGGGATTGCACCGAGATAGCTTTTAGTAAAATTCTCAGGATTATAGCTGCCTATTCGCGTAGGTATATCACTGACGAGTTCAGCGGGCATTAATTCCCCAGAATCGAGCATAGCCCCATACAGAAAGGGTTTTAACAAGCTGCCGGAACTACGAGGAGCACTAATAATATCCACAGCACGGCCATAGGAAAGGGCTTCCTCAGTCGCAAACACATTCCCTACATAAGCAAGTACTTCGCCGGTTCTAGTATCCAGGATGAGACAGGCTCCATTCATCACCGCATTTTTGGAAAATTGCTGAACATACCGTTCCAGAGTATCCGTAGCCCGCTTTTGAAGCAGACCATCCAAGGTGCTTTCTATAAGGGGCAAACTATTTTCTGCTACCGCCCGGGCTAGTAGATGGGGAGCAAGACGGGGCAGTGGTTTTGGTGGACCTGGCAAGGGTTCCTGCAAAGCGAGGAAATAGGAATCCCGATCCAGATACCTAAGGTTAAAAAGCTTCTGCAGGAGGGCATCTCGCTTTTTCTGCAAAACACTTCGATTGGTCCCGGGGTGTACGAGGCCGGGATTGTTCGGTAAAACCGCCAGGGTAGCTGCCTCTGCCCATGACAAATCCTGAGATGCATGACCAAACCAGCGCCAAGAAGCGGCTTCAAGACCAACCACATTTCCCCCAAAGGGTGCATGGGCACTATACAAGGCAAGGATGTCTCGTTTTGAATAGGTCCATTCCAGTCGTAAGGCTAGTAGGGCCTCTACCACTTTTTCAATCATAGTTCGATCGCGGTTTCCCCGCATAAGTCGAACCACCTGCATGGTAATAGTAGAGCCCCCAGAAACAATCCTACCCTTCTGCGCATTTTGCATGGCCGCCCGCACAAAAGCCAGTGGATCGATCCCTGGGTGCATATAAAAACGGTGATCTTCGAATACCTGGAGGGCAATACTAAATTTCTTATTAATAGGCCCTGTCGAAGGGAGCCTCCACTGTCCATCCAATGATACCTGTGCCCCTAGAAGCTTACCCCTGCGATCATAAAGCACCGGAGAATAGGGTACGTTGAAGAGCGGATCTGGCAAAGCCAGCATAAACATAAGAAGAATACCCGTCATGGATGCCCAGACTACTATGAAGTAACCCGGGTGGTGTCGGTGCTTAAGCCAATACCTTTGGCACCAGTGCAGGTACAGCTGCTGGTACAACTGACTGCACTGGATTTTTTGCAAATACTTACGAAAAAGCCCGCTCATTGAATAAGATTCTTCTTCCCCTTGGCTTTCTGATTCGTTTTTTCTAATTGCTCCGCGGGCTGGTCAGCAATACGTCGGCCTGGCTCTACGGCCCTGATGCTCTCATCATACATGGCATAGGTCTGAATAGCAGGAATAAAATAAAGGCCCCCATAGGTACGATTCACCCTGAAGCTTACCGTTTTTGATTCACCAGCTTTTAAATCCAGGTATGAAAGAACCCGATCATCCCGGATATCCTGATATTTAATCGGAGTATCTAGGGATTTATCATTTTCATCCACAACCTTTGCTAATCGATAATTCATCAATTCCCAGGCTGCAGGCAAGGGATGTACCAGAGCAAGTTCTTTAAGATCCCGACTTGTAGTATTCCGTACAGTCACCGATACTTCCATATCTGATCCCAGTGCCAGTAATGAGGGATCTATACTCTTTCCATCAAGGGTAGTATAGGATACCGAGAGGGACAACCCTTGTCGAATCACTGGCTCTAAACCTTCAGCAGGAAGCCCCCGAGCCACGAGCCTAACATACAGGTTTTGCTTTGATGTATTTTTAACCTCAAGATTCCCAGAATCAGTGGCATGTTCAGCAAGGAAAATCGTATCCATTGGCGTCTTAAAGGTTCTACTTCTATTGATTCCTTGAAAAGAACATTCTATGGACAAGGCTTCATTACTACTCGTTTTACCCATAAGAGGTAAAATTGCTATAAGGGCATAGGCCGTTTCTTGGGTAGAAAGCCAATCCTTTGAAGACAGAGTTTCAGCAATCTCAGTTAGCAGAGAAGAGGCTCTGCTGTAGTCTTCGGTTATAACCAGGCTTTCGAGTATCATAGCCTTATCCCGGAACGTTGAACCAAAGTTACCAGAAAGATCTCGATATTTAATTATATTAAATCCAAGATTTTTAATCATATTACGGGCAATATCACGTTGACCTGCATACCAGTAGGCTGCAGCAAGGCGCCAGGCAATAGGATCACTGAGGGATGAACTTTCTCGGAGACGATTCATAGATCCCATATCGGGTTGACCAACTAATGCCAGGGTATAGAGCCTATAGGCTTGCTCCAGTTTTTCATTAAAACTATCCGCAGACCAGGCAATTGACTTCTGTCTCTGATATTCAGTCCACCGTTGCAGAAGATACTCAGGCACCTGGTATCCAGCACGGCGAGCTTCGATAAGGAAGTGCCCTGCATAATTGGTTCCCCATTCATTAACTTCCCCTTCCCCAGGCCAGTAAGAAAAACCACCGCTTGGAGTGAGAAAGGACTTAAGCCGTTCGATACCCGCGATAATGTTTGCCCGTACCTTCGAACGCTGGGTGTCATCCAAGGTTATAACCCGATCTAAATACAACTGCGGAAAGACTGAACTGGTAGTCTGTTCGATACAGCCATGGGGATATTGGGTGAGGAACGTTAAGCGACTTTCCAGGTTGATAGGTGGAAGCCGTGAAAGTTCCAGATTCACCGTATTGGTACCGGACATTCCAGGTAGTGTTATAAACTCTTTCCAAGATTCTCCAGCCTTGAGCATCTTGGTCCAGGTTTGTGTAATCGGTATGGCAGTTGAACGAACCATGAGATCAACCTGATGGGTTGCTACAGGTAAGCCCGGGGACTCTGCAGTAATGGTACAAACAAGTGGTCCCTCTGTAGAACCTGCCGTAAGCTGAAAATACACCACCGTGTCACTGGAAGCATCCAGAGATATTTGTTGTTCCGTAGGCTGATCTTTAAGACTTCCATTTCCACTTACCAAACAACGAACCTTAACAGGGATTTTTCCCGGAGTATAGTTGAATACCGAAATGGGGATCCGTATTTCATCCTGAGGAGACAGGAAGCGGGGTAAGGTCCCCAGAACCATGAGTTCACCCTTAACGGGAACGGAACGCTCCACAACACCATAGGCACCAGTATTTCCAGCCACGACCATAATTCTGAGGGCCCCCACATATTGGGGAATATCAAAGGTTTCGGTACGGCTTTCACCAGCTTTCAACGTTACCGGACCAAAGTATTTAACCACAGGTTTAAACCGCTGTACCTTCCGGTTTCCTCCGCCGAAGCCATCATCACCACCACCAATGGCGAGCAGTGTCTGGAGACTGCCCGAATAAGCACCAATAACTGCATCATAGAGATCCCAGGATTTCAGCAAAGAGGCCTCTTTTTTATAGAACGTGGATCGTGGATCGGGCATGGAATACCGGGTGAGTCCAAGGAGTCCTTCATCTACCACCACCGCGGTATAAGTCATAGGCCGACCTGAGGCTTCACTGACCGTAAATGAAGCCTTGCCCATAGGCTTCCAAGATTCATCGGAACTGATGAGAGGTTTCAGAATAGTAGCCGGGTCATCAACCAGAATAGGAATTACACCATAAAGCCTTATTGGGAGGTCGTTCACTGTTTGCAGATGTTCCTGAAGCAAGGATATATGGAGATATATATTAGGAGCCATAAAAGATTCAGCATCTAGTTCCACCACAGTGGTATCTTTTCCACATCGAATCTGTTCTTGTTTAATAATCTGACCACCCTTCTCTAAAACCATAAGAGCGGAAGCTCTTTCATTGGAGGGGAAACTGACCCGTATCTTCTCTCCAACTTTGTAGGAAGTTTTATCACTGGTAAGCGTCAGCATAGCCGCCGCTCCCTGACCATCAGCCTGGGCTCTTCCCGCCCAACCAGGCCAATCGATATAAACAATTTTAGCAGTGCCATGACCGCCTCGGGGATCCTGAACAGTAACCAGATAACGTCCCCACTCAGGGTATTTTACCATAAACTTCCAATTGCCTTTTCCTCCACTTATAGTCACATCTCCCTTAACCACGGGAACCTTGGACAGTGATTCCTGGAAACTTGCCGGTTCATCAGCACCTTTCTCCCACCACCAGCGCCATTGAAGTTTATAGACCGCACAACTGAGGGTAACCTTATCTTTTATTAGATTCCCATCCTTATCTAAAAGCACAATATCAACAGGATGTTCAATATCCGTGAGCAACATCCCCCGAGCCGCATCTCCCTTGGGGAGTTTAATACCTACATAACGAGGATAGGGAGAAAAATCCATAGCAATCTGTTCAGAAGAAAAGACCCCTGTAGGTTCAAAAACCCGGGTCATAAATTGGGCCTGCAGGAGACCAGGGACCGATTCTCCCGGAGATAGATTAACAGCAAATTCGGTGCGAGCATTGGAATCCAGTGTACCTTTAAATAACATCTGCCGCTCTGAAGATACGGTGCGGCTTGGATCTCTAAAAATATAGTCAGTATACGTCGCAAAGGTCTTTCCGGTATCTGCAAACACAACTGATACATCTGCCTCCAGGTTTGGTGCCGGAGCCCCATGGAGCCAAGCAGCACTTAGACTATACCTGGTGGGCTTTGTATCCAAAATTGTTTCTGTCCCGGTGTTAAGGACCATTTTAAGCCGATTTGGCATTACCATTTCGATTTTTATTGGTTTCGTAAAGGTACTGCCTCCGACCTTAACCCGGCTCAGCCAAGTGCCGGTTGGGGCATCCTCAGTGGTAGCCGTCGTAATAGGATAAAATCCATTCACGCCACTGGTATAGGTTTGGGTAACCACAACTCGTCCAAGAGGATCCTCCAACTCAAATACCACTGGATGATTTGCGGGCAAAATCTTTTTTGGATCATGAAGCAGGAAGGTGAGATACATGGTATCCCCAGGCCGCCAAACTCCCCGTTCACCATAAATGAACCCCTTAAAGCCTGCGGCGGGAGAATCCCCTCCAATATCGAAGTGGCTTACCGCAAGGGAATTACCGGAATCAAGCTTCAAATATCCTCTACCACCGCTTCCTTCTGCAACTAAAAAGGCAGGGTCATTTACTGGTTTCAACATAAGCATTCCATCAGTACCGGTAGCTCCCTTTGCTAGTTCACGATTCTGATAATTAAGAAGTCTAATCGTGGTGTTACCGAGAGGCTTCGTCGTACGCAGATCCGATGCAAACACGAGCCAGCTCCCATCCACAGCTTTTTTTGCAAGAAGCCCTACATTAGATACCAAGACATTTCGGCCAATAGTGATATTATGGTCATAAAAGGACATATAAAAACCTGGGTGACAGGGATCATTTCGGTATCGATACAAATCCTCTCGTGCCTCCCAGTCTCCACTCCAGTAATCCCAATAGCTCGATTCTTCATCTCCACTCTTAGTGAGATCTGGAAGCTTATCTTCGGGAAATTTTAAATTTGAGAAATCGCCATGCCCTGCAGAACACTCATAACGGATATGTTGTTTTCTGAAGGTTATACGAAGACGGAACATTTCTCCAGGATAAGCTTTCGCAAGCTCACTTAAATCCAAACCATGTCGTACCCAGAGATTTTTATCAGAACTTTTCCAATTAAGATCGAGGGCCTTGGTCCAGACTGGTTCGCCAACCCTATATAACTCTCGGTCCCCATCCATCTGGTTTACTTGGAGAAACTGAATCATATTTGTATTGTGTATTTTATAGGCTTCGATAATGAGCCCTGCAAGATTTTTTGTTTCTACAACAACCGTTGAGCCCTGATCAGTAGGCAAAATTGTTCCTTTGTCAATAAAGCGAACAGCTGGTAGTTCCCAGCTCTCTCGAACAGTATAAGCTACAGGTTGTGCTATAGATCGGCCTGCTTCATCGGTCAGATCCCTAATATTCAATTCCGTACCTGGAGACAATTCCTCAGTCCCATAAACTCTAACAATGTTTCCTTCTATCGAATAACGAACTTTGGATTCCCTTTCATGGGAAACCAGGGTAATATAACTACGTAAATCCTGGTTTTTTTTAAGGGGCTGGGAAAATACGACCTCCAAAGCTGCTTTTGTGTCCTGGATTGGATGAATATCCAGCACTTCGAATTGGTCTGCCGAACTAATTTCAATGGTTTTACTACCCATAACAGGGGCACCTATAGACTTACCATTCCATGAAAGCCTTACCTTGGAAAGTTGGGTAGACCGCTTTAGTCCCTGAAAGCTGAAGCGATGTTCCCCATCCTTATGTTCCCAGCGGATACCAGTAAGACCGGAATACCCGAGACTTTCTTCCACTTTACGGAAATTTTCTCCGGGATCGGTGATAATGGTCCCTGAAATATAGACCAATCCATCACCGGTACATTTCACAGGATTCAGCAGCACCTGATACGCGGGAAGATCGGTCTCGAATTGAAATTGAAAAGCCCTGGAACTACTATGCACACTTGTAACAGAAGAGGATCTGTCAGCAAGTTTATCGGGATAGACCCGCAGGGTAAATCGTTTACCACCGGGTAATATTTTTTTTGGAGAAAATAGAAGCGTATACTCATCTTGCCATGAGAGGGCCCCCTCAATAAAAGGTTCGATGATGACAGTATCATGCGAAATGGGTTTAGCAGTATCAAAGGGGACCGTAAACACTATTTTTATAGGATCTGAACGGCCCACCGTTGGCCCCGAAAGGGCTGAGATGAACCGTGGGTTTGGTCCTGGAAGTGAAACTGGTTTAGACGAACAGCCATTCAACAATGAAAAAAAAGAAAGAACGGCAATAATTACCAGATGCATAGTTGCTCCTTTTTGTTTATTATAGACTACTACAAAAACCTTCTGAGGTATGTGTAGTGACCTAGAAGCAATCTTAGCACGGAATATAAACTGATTTCAAATCAATATAAGAAAAATGTATTCTTATATAAATATCCGATAACAATTTCTCCCTTCCGCCTTGGCTTGATAGAGTGCTTTGTCGGCTTTTTCTACAATGCTCGCCGGATCTTGTCCAGGTTCAGGGATAAGGGTCACCATACCAATACTGATGGTGAGTACCGGCAGTACAAAGGATGTCTCATGGGGAATTTGTAAGTCTCGTATGTTCTGTAAGATTTCCTTGGCCATTATCTCTGCCCCCGCTTTGTCTGTATGAGGCAATAGAACAATGAATTCTTCACCACCATAACGAGCTACCAGATCAGTTGCTCTGCCTGCCCGATCGGCTAAAAGAGCTGCAACAGTTTTAAGAACCTCATCTCCTTTAAGGTGCCCATAATGGTCGTTATAATTTTTAAAACAGTCGATATCTAGCATAAACACCGATAAGGGCGATTTATCCCTGCTAGCCTCAGCCACAATACGAGGCAAGAGTTCATCAAGATGACGACGATTCGAAATACCGGTAAGCCCATCTTTCATAGTAAGAGTGTCAAGTCTTCGGTTCGCTTCTTCAAGCTTTTTTCTGCTTCGCATTAATGCAATGGTATACCCAATTGTCAAAATAATACAACCATAGAACAAAAAGGCCCAGAAACTGAGCCATGGCGGCGATGCAACTTTGATAGGAAAGTTCAATGCATCATCGTTCCAGACCCCTTCACTATTTGCAACCCGGACTTTTAATAGGTATGTTCCTCCTGGCAGGTTTGTATAGTACGCCACATGGTCAGTAGAGGGAATCGACCAGCTTTTATCAAAGCCTTCAAGCTTATAGGAGAACAAATTCCTGTTTGGTTCCTGTAAATCGTTTGCGGAAAAGAAGAAACTAACATTGTTTTTATCATAGGGAAGTTCGAGAGATGTGATATAGGGTGGTGTTGAGAAAGAAAAATCGTCCCAGAGACTTTTGCTATTAATAGTAATATCAGATATTACAAGCTCTGGTGGTGGCTTTACTTTTTCGGCCGATCTGGGATCAATCTCATATAGAGCACTTTGACCACCAAAAAATATTCTTCCATCCCGGGTTTTACAAACCCCTGTGTGAAATTCTCGGTCCTTAAGATCGTTAAATAGAGAAAAACCTCTAAACTCAAGACCTTGCTTATCAATATAACCAATACCAATTGCAGTTCCAACCCATAAATTCCCCTCATCATCTTCGATGATTGAACGGACCGTATTATGGGGAATCCCTTCTTTTTTAGTAAGATGGATAAACTGGTCCTTGTCCGCAACATAACGGGAGAGTCCACCTCCTACGGTCCCCAGCCAGAGGGTACCCAGGGAATCCCGATAAATATGTCGTATAGTATTAGAAGAAATTCCAGTCTTATTAGTTCGATTATACCGATATCGGATAAACCGGCCCTGCTCATACCGATCCAAGCCATTATTATACCCAATCCACAGATTGCCTACTCCATCATACTCAAGGGCATACACGAGACTGTCCTGCGGATACCGATCATCTTCGCTGTTCGCTGGAAAATGGGTAAAGGTTTCCCTTTCAATATCCATCAGCTCAAGTCCATGGGTATAGGTTCCAATCCAGAGCTTATAACCGGGAGCTTCCTTTAACGCATAGATTACCGAGTCGGATATCGAATCAGGATTTGCAGGATCGGGAAGATAAGTAATAAAACTGTCTGTAGATCGATTATAACGGGCAAGTCCTTCATTAGTAGCCAACCAAATTACGCCCCGGCTGTCTTCATAGATGGTATTGACAATATCATTGGGGAGACTACCCTGTTTATTCTTGTGATGCCGATACTGTTTAAGAACATCTGTAGTTCGATCCAAAACCTGCAATCCACTGCCATATATTCCAACCCAAAGCAGCCCCTGCTGATCTTCTAAAATTGAGGTTACCTTTCCCGGTGCTAAACTACCAGGGTTCTCTGGGTTGGCGGTATAAGCCCGATACCGCCTTTTTTTCGATTCCGAACGGGCAATACCACCACCATTGGTACCGATCCATAGGATTCTCTGGGAATCAATGAGGCTGGAGTACACCACATCATTCGGAATAGAACCTGTTCCATATGAGGACTTGATACATTCTATTGCTCCGCTGGATTTTGAGTAAACAAATAGTCCGCCACCCCAGGTGCCGGCATATACAAGGTCCTGATCCTGGGCGTTCACAAAATAAAGCCGTTCATCTTCGAATCGAATTGTTTTAAACCGAAATGCAGCCGGATCGGTCAACACCGAAATGCCCCCATACCAGGTAGCAAACCAGAGCTGTCCCTCTGGATCCTCTGAGATTGACATGACATAGGGGCTAGGCAGAGCATCAGGATTATTTTTATCATCCTTAATATGATTGAAATTGTCCGTGGTATCCTGATAAAGATAGAGCCCCTTACCACTGGTTGCAACCCACAATCGTCCCTTTCGGTCTAAATGGAGGTCACGAATCATAATCCTGGGAATACCAGTGCCATCATCCTTTGGACCATAATGGATAAACCTACCGCTTTGTTCATCGAACTGATCGAGCCCCTGAGCAGTACCCACCCAAAGCTTGCCCTGAACATCCCGGGCAATTGAAACCACAAGGTTGTCCTGAATGCTTTCAGGCCTGGCAGTATCCTTTACATAACTTGATAATCGATTGGTTTTTAAATCAAGTCGGTTAAGGCCACCATAGGTTCCAATCCAAAGTATATCCCCATCTAGAAAGAGGGTCTGAACTTGGTTATGACTGAGTACATTCTCTTCGAAGGGTTCATTTTCATAGAGCTTAAAGGAATATCCATCATATCGGACCAGGCCGGCCTGAGTTCCAAACCAGATAAACCCCTTGGAATCCTGAACAATGGCAGACACAGCGGAATTGGGGAGTCCATCCCTCGTTCCTATGATGGTAAACACAGGCCGCTCAAGCGTATATGACAAAATAGTAACCAAAAAAAGTAAAATTTCTATAAATTGTTTCTTTTTCATATCCTAGATTGTATTACATAGATATAAAAAGTTCCATGAAAAAAGATTGACAGAGATAAGTAACCTCCCGTTTCTCGGAGTTCGTATTTGACCAAGAGCTGCTGCTTCATTAACCTGTACAGCACGGGAATAGCGTCGGCATAAAGATTACACACAAAATTCAATAATCGATTGAGGGACCTTACTCAAGGGTAGGACTTTTGTGGCAGCCCCTAGTTCCACCGCAGCGCGGGGCATTCCCCAAACAATTGAGCTATCTTCATCCTGGGCTATTGTTTGAGCTCCAGCTTTTTTCATGGCTAAAAGCCCTTCAGCGCCATCCCGGCCCATGCCAGTAAGCAGGATGCCAAGAGCATTCTTTCCTACTTCCCGGGCAACCGAACGGAACAATACATCCACTGCAGGCCGCTGGAAATGAATCCGTTCCTTCTGATTCAGGTTGATAAACAACGACGCCCCTTTACGGACTATCTCCATATGGTTGCCCCCGGGGGCAATATACACAGTCCCGGCCTGGAGCATTTCTTCCTGTTCCCCTTCCTTTACTTCCAATTGGCTTAATTCATGAAGCCGTTGTGCAAACTGCCGGGTAAAGTCCTGAGGCATATGCTGAACCACTACGATAGGATAGAGATGGGCTGGGAGGGAACGGAAAATCTGTTCCAGAGCTACAGTCCCCCCTGTCGATGCACCTATGGCAATAAGCTTGTCGGTGGTCTTTATCTGGGTCAGCAGGGGGGTCCCCTGAGAGGACTGATGCTTTATCAGACTGGTATTTCTTAAAGAGCTCCGTTTACCCATATCACTCGAGCTTTCCGGATGCCGCAGAACCCGCTCAACAAACTGATCCCGCACTTCATAGGCTGCACGGATTTTCCGTAACACCTCATCAGTTACTTCCTCAACGGTGATACTACCTCCGGGCTTATTTACCACATCAAAGGCACCAAGCTCCAGCGCTTTAACTGCCGCATAGGGATCATGGGTGGTAACGGAACTCACAATGATAACTGGCAAAGGGAAATAGTGCATAAGCCGTTCAAGAAACGAAAGACCATCCATACGGGGCATTTCGATATCCAAGGTAATAACATCGGGCTTAAGCCGAACAATTTTATCGCGGGCTACAAAAGGGTCAGGAGCAGTTCCAACCAATTCCATATCAGACTGCTTTTCTATTGCTGAAGAAAGCACATCCCGAACTATGGCAGAATCATCAACTACCAGAACCTTAATCATTTAACCGCTCCTTCATTACATATTAGGGTTGTAGAGGTCCTCTAAGGTGATATGTTCTAGACTGGTTACCAAAATCTTGTTGGTTGCCGTATTAAAAAGAACACGGCGTCCAAATTCTCCGCCCGTATGCATAGCAAGAATTCGAATACCCTCTTTCTTAATTAAATTTTGAGCAACCTCAATATTCCGGTCTCCAATAAAAAAGATTTCCCGTTCATCAAACACAATAAAAGCTCCGCCAATAATGGTTGCTACTAGGTTTTCCCGTTTTGATTCATGCCTTACTAAAAAGCGATTGAATAGCACCTTAATAGCAATATCTCCGTATTTTGTGCTCCGATGCAGTTCAGAGGGAGCTATGGGAAGCAAATAGTGGCACATGGCTCCCCATCGATGTACCGTATCGTAGAGGCATACCGCAACACAAGAGCCTAACACAGTTTTTAGTATCACAGGTTTTTTTGAGAATACAAGCTCTCCAGGATTTAAAAAGAGTTCCTCGAGAGGCTCTGTACCAGGTACAGATACAATCATATTAGTTCCTATCTTTTCGATAGATTGAATTATTCAACGTTGTAAAACCATGGTGAACCCCAACCAGGCTTTCCGAAAGACCTAAAACAAGATATCCAGGCTCTTTTAATACCTCCCAGATTTTACGTAATATCTGTTCTTTTTCTGGAGCACTGAAATATATAAGAACATTTCTTAAAAATATTACATCAAACTGTTTGGTAAAAGGGAAAGGATCCATCAAATTAAATTCCCTAAAGGTGATAAGCGACTTGACCTGATCTTTCACAGTAAAACTCTTTTCCTGCGGATGAAAGGTAAAATATCGGCGTAAGTAAGCATCGTCCAATTCACCCCGAAATCCTGAATAATGATACACCCCACTTTGTGCCCTCGACAGCACTTTCTGAGAAATGTCACTGGCTAAAATGCGAATATCCCGTTCAGGTCCTTTAAAACCCTCCTCAAGACAGGTTATTGCCATACTGTAGGCCTCTTCTCCGGACGAACAGGCTGCGCTCCAGAGACGTATATAATTCTGTTGTTTTCCATAGGTTTTCAGGTAATAGGCTAAAAATCGAAAATGAACAGGCTCTCTGAAAAAAAAGGTATAATTAGTGGTGAGGCTGTTGATAAAAAGGGTTTTTAATTTACCACTTTGATCCTGTTGCAGGGCCTGAAAAAAATCATAATAGCTGGAGAACTCCTTATCTGGACCGATAAATTTCTGGAGCCGGTATTCCACAAGGTATTTTTTATTTTTATTGAGGGTAATACCAGTCTCCAGAAAAAAATAATCCCTCATTTCTTTAAAAAGAGGTTCAGATAATACCGGCCCCTGAGCCACGATATCCAAGATCTCCCCGTTGGTGTTGCTTAAAATCCCTTAAATTCATCCATGGGGATCACCTTTTCAGGACTAATTCGTTCCAGGTCATCGGCGCCGCTCTTGGAGCCGGGAAGTCCCGCATTCACCCTGTGGACTTGGGCAAGCTCTTCATGGATGGTTTGTTTAAGGGATTGATCTCCACTGTCGCTGGTTCGCTGCTTTTTCCCAGAGCTGGACAGCACGGCTTTCCCGCTGGCCGTCGAAGCTGTATGCCCTTCCACAGCCTTCGCACCCTGGGTGATCCGGTTCAGAACCGTCACAATCTCCCGCAGCTGTTCCACCTGGGCCAGCATCTCTTCACCCGCAGAAGCGGTCTCTTCACTGGATGCTGCGGTCTGCTGTACCACCGTATTCACCTGGCTTATCGCCTTCGTAACCTGGTTCGCTCCTTTACTCTGTTCCTTAAAGGCCCGGTTTATCTCATCCAAGAGAATATTGACCTTATTCGCCGCCTCACTCACCTTCTTCACGCCAGCGGTCACTTCCTGGGTTCGCTCGGTCCCCTTCTCGATGTTGTTCACCACTGTCTCGATAAGTTCACTGGTTTCACTGCTCGCTTCAGCACTCTTCTGCGCCAAAGCCTTCACCTGGTCCGCAACTACTGCAAACCCCCGGCCCGCTTCACCCGCCCGGGCCGCCTCGACCGCCGCATTCAGCGCCAAAATCGAAGTTTGGAAGGCGATATCATCGATCACCTTGTTCACCTTGACGACTTTCCGACTGTTTTCGTTAATCTCCTGCATCATAACCAGTAATTCGTCCGTACGGGTACTGGAGGTAGCCGCCGCACTAGCGGTCTCCTTCATGAGGAGCTCCGCCTCATTCACACTCTTCGTGTTACTTTCGATGATCGACTGGAGCTCTTCCATACTGCTCGTGATTTCTTCCACCGAGCTTGCCAGTTCACTTGCCCCGCTCGAGAGCTCCTGGCTGGCCGAAGCAATCTGGTTCGCCGCACCCTCCAGGTTATTCCCCGACAAATTTAGGTCCCCCGTGGCCTTATTCATGGGTTTCATGATGGAGTTAGTTATAAGAAGGGCCAACACAATGGCAAGCACCACACCAAGCACAAGGGTAATCTGAATAACCACAATCATCATATTCGAGGTTTTTATAGTGTCGTCGACCCGTTCTTCCCCATAGTAACGCTTGACATATTCAAGTAGTTTTGTCTGGGTTTCGATCATAATATCAAAGGCTTCCCGGTTGGCGCCCGCGAGAGCCTGACTATTAATTGTTTCTATCAGGCGAGTTCGCTCCTGGCTTTCAGAGAGCGTGAGGAGCCGTTTTGCTTCCTCAATAATTTTATTATTTTCATTTTTAGACCTATCCATTTTTTGCCTAAAATCCTGATAGAGCTTTTCTTCATCAGGAGTACGCTTACTTTTGTCATAGGCATCCAGAGCCACGGTGTATTCGGTCCGGGCTTTTTCAATATTATCAAACTGACGCTGCAGATCTTCTTTGGATAGATAAGGAGAACCTATTGTTCTGATTGCCGATTTAATTCGTTCCATGCGTACTAAGATAGTCTCTAGGTAAACAATTGATGGTATCGATCCTTTTCCAAGCATTATTATATTTTCTGACAGAATAGATAATCCATACCAGCCGACGGATCCTATGACTATAGAAATAAGAACCGCAGTCATAAAACCTGATATAATTTTTATCCGTAAACTTAAGTTATTAAACATACCCTCGCCTCCTCTATTTCGTTTCCTCTACAAGATGTTCCTGAATCTCCACCACTTCTTCTGTAGAAAGAATAGCATCCAGGTTCAAGAGCATGACCATACGGCCAGTTAACTGAACAATTCCAAGCAGATACTTGCTTTTAAATTTAAAACCTACTTCAGGGGTCCTGTTGATCTGTTCTTCCTGAATATCAGCCACATCCTGGACTGCATCGACCGCCATACCGATGTGGCTTACTTCCCGGGGACCTAAGATTTCTACAATGATAAACACCGTCCGGTCCGTATAAGGCTTCTCCTGAAGATTAAACTTTAGCCTCATATCAATTATTGGAATAATACGACCTCGCAGATTTATCACCCCTTTCAGGAAGCGGGAAGTTTCATGGAGCGGTGTTATTGGGGTAAAACGGATTACTTCCTGGACCTTTACAATCGGAATCGCATAGAATTCTTTCTCTATCGTAAATACCAGATATTTATTAGTCGTCCCTGCCATGGGGCATGCCTCCTTATGGTTTCAGATACATCTCTACAATCCGGATGAACTTATCTCCCTGGAAGGGCTTGATTATCCAGCCGGTGGCCCCGTTTTCTCGAGCGGTCATCATCTTAGCTTTATCGGTTTCGGTGGTCAGCATGATGATAGGAGTGGTGCTGTCAAAAGCCCGAATTTCCTTAACGAGACTGATCCCATCCAGTTTTGGCATATTAACATCAAATACATAGAGTCCTATCTCATTACGGTTTGCCTTTGCCTTTGCTAATCCATCTTCACCATCTATAGCGGTAATAATATGATCATAATGGTAAAGCCTCAGGGTTTGCTCAACAATACTTCGAATAACATCCGAGTCATCCACCACTAGAATAGTCTGTTTCATGCTCTATCCTCCCTCGTTTCTCATTTAAGGGCTTCTAAAAATCCCTGCATATCTACAACAAAGCCAATGCTTCCATCACCAAAAATGGTACCTCCAGAAAAGAAGGTACAATCCTTGAGTATGGTCTGGCTCATGCTTTTTACGACAATTTCCTGCTTACCAATTAACTCATCCACCACGACACAATAATGGGACTGGTCCAGACTAAAGAGCAGAGAAAGAAGTCTTCCATCCTCTGTATCATGAAAAGCTTCCCGGAATACCCGGTGGGCATAGAGCACCGGAATATGCAGCCCCCGGTGAAAAATCATCGCTTCCGAATCTTCATCATTCTGAAAGAGCTCATTCTTCTGTATCACCTTTATTTCTTCTATAGAAGAGAAGGGAAATACATATTTATTATCTCCAACCCGGGTTACAAAGCCTTCGATAATGGCCAGGGTTAAGGGAAGTTTAATAGTAAACTTTGTACCTTTACTTGGTTCTGAAGTTACTTCGACCCTGCCATGAATGCTGTCCAAATTCTTTTTGACCACATCGAGCCCTACGCCGCGGCCTGATACATTGGTAACCTGTTCGGCGGTAGAAAAACCTGGCAAAAAGAGTAAATTGTAGATATCCTTCTGGCTCAGTTTTCCCACATCATCCCGTTTTATCAGTCCCTTTTCCAGAGCCTTTTTTACCACAGTTTCAGTATCAATCCCCTGACCATCATCCTGCACCACAATCTCAATACCGCTCCCCTTATGTTCTGCGGAAAGCAAAATACGCCCCAAACGATTTTTACCCCGCTCATCCCGAATCTCTGCCTCTTCGATACCATGATCAATAGCATTACGGATGAGATGCATGAGGGGTTCATAGATTGTTTCTATAACATTCCGATCCAGTTCAGTTTCTTCACCTTTAAGCTCCAGGTAGACCGTTTTTCCCAATTCTTCCGCGGTATTCCGGGCAACCACCCGTAATTTGTTAAAAATATCAGCAATAGGGACCATGCCCATGGAAAGTACGAGATTCTTTATAGTGGTGGTAATGCTTTCAAGCTGGGTAATACTCCGTTCAGTAACTTCCGATACCTGCAGATTCAAAAGCTCCTGTTTCACCATTGACTGATTTATTACCAGTTCGCCCACAATATCGATAAGAGTATTCAGTTTCTCGTTAGATACCTTTACGATACCGCTTTTTTTAATTCGGTTTGCGAGGTTGTTTTGCTTTTTAAGAGCCTCTACCACATCTTCGGGCCGGGCAATCTTTTCTTCGACAAGAAGCTCTCCTATTTTCTTATCCGTATCCCGTTGCTTTTGCAGGACTGATTGTAAAACACCAATTTGAACCTTCCCTTCTTCTGCAAGGATTTCACCAATTTTTTTATACCTGTACTGTTCCTTTATTTTCTTAAAAAGCCGGATATGGGGGTATATATTGATGATTCTAAAGGACGCTTCCATCTCAGCTTTTCGAAAATCATTAGCCTGCATGGATTCAAGAAGATTTTTTAATAGCTCCATACCATAAAAAATAATATCGATGAGTTCCTTGTTCAGGATCAATTTACCATCCCGAACAATAGCAAGAAGGTCTTCTACGGCATGGGCGGTTTCTTCAATATTCTTTAAACCAAGGAAAGCACTGGATCCTTTAATAGTATGGAAGCTTCTGAAAATGGTATTGAGCAGTTCTTTATTGGTATTGTCATACTCCAGTTCCACCAGGGTTGCCTGGGCTTCTTCCAGGTGTTCCTGGGCTTCGGCATAGAACTGTTCGAGCAGTTTTGTATCTTCGATAATTCCTGAGAAGTAATCCGATGGATAGGTATCGAGGGTTTCCGTTTTCTCAGTTTCATGAACAGGTTGATGCGCAGCGGATACTTCAGACTCTTTAGGGGATTCATTTCCCACCGGTCCAGATTGAGATGGTTCATAACTCGCAAAATTACGCAGCTCACCCTGATACTTCCGGATTGTACTACCAAACATTTTTCCAGTCAGACGCCCTGTAAAATAGAGCTCAAGGCCTTCGCTCAATTCAGTCAGAATCTGCAAGGCCCGTTGCTCCGTATCCTGTTTTGTGAGAGCCTTTGCTACTGGAATAAGGTGATAAACCAGCGACACCAGACGCTCGAAGCCTGGTTTGGCTGTAAACAAGGTATGAAGCTCTGTAAGAGCATCCTGAATATCCAGGGCACCCATCACATCACCGGATTCATAGGCATCAACCTGAGCACGTATCTGTTGTATTTTTACAAGCAGAGCAGAGCTCTTTGCCATATCGTGACCTCTTGTTAAAAGCTAATAAAATCATTGATATCACCAACCAATGATCCATGATCTGCTTCACGATCTTCATTCAAAAATTCGTCAAAAAGATCATTCACCATTCTGCGTTCTTCATCGGTGTTTGCAATTTTAGCTAGTTCTTCCAGCATGGCCCGTCGCTGGGGGCAGGCAAAACCCTTACAGGTTTTCGAATTTCTCAATATTTTCTGCACATACTCATTGGCTTTTTCTAAAAAAATAAAATAATAAGAAACCTGGTGCTCAAGTTCTTCTTTCACGATTGCAATCTGCTGTAATGCGGTAAAAAATTGTAGTAATATTGTTTTTTGTTCTACCTGGTTTGTGTTAATTCGCTCAATAGATTTTTGCATATATACACTTAATTTTTCTGATGCAGTGTCATACTCTTTTAAAAGCCCTTGAAACTGTTGTAGTACCTCATCTAAAGTCCTCAGTTCTTTCTCCTGACTCGATCGACTTTTATTTAGTTCTTGAATTGCCTCAGCAATGGATATACCTATTCCTTTTAAAGTTTCTTCAGTATTCTGAGAAAGCCTGCGTAATTCCCGTGCAAGGAATGAAAAAGATTCAGCCCCACGAACCTTAGAAGCCTCTATGCTTAAATTCAAAGATATCATGCGTATTTTTTCTGTAATATCTTCTATAAGGCTAAATTGGTGAAAAGTCTCTTCTATCTTATGTGCTGAGTTTTTTAAATCTTCTGTGATTGCATTTCGAGCATGGGTTGCTCGCTGGGTATAGGATTGCATGGTCTGTTGATATTTTTTAGTAAAATCCGTAAAGGTTGCTTGCTGTACACCAAACTCTCGAAATACTTCCGAAATAAACTCCTGATTCTCGTCATTCATACGTTTTATATCATTTAAGTTCTTTAATGCATCCTGATTTACTTTACCCCATTCACGTTGTATCATCATTTGCCAACGGTCTTTAATATCAATCGGTATGTGCAAACTACAAAGATGCTCTATTTCTGGGTTTGTGTAGTGTAAAGATTCCATCTCGGTTTGTAATCTGGTTACTTTTTCATGGATGTCTCGATTTTCCTGCTGCAATGCTTGTATCTTCGAGACAATACTATCGCTTATCGTTACATAACTACTGATAAAATCTGTTATATCATGCAGATTGACATCCGGTTCAACACTCTGAAAAACCTTCTTAAGAGCATCCCTAGAAATCTCAATCTCCCGTAACAGGTTTTTACTAGTCCTGATAAAAAAAAACATCCAAATTCCAAAGCCTATGAGGAACACCCATAATAACATTGGTATGAATAATAATGAGAACACACAGAAAATAAGTAACAACAGTGAAAATATTATTAATTGATTGTATTTTGTCATCATTCTACCACCTTGTATCTATTATTATTAATTAAAAAAGTATATAAATCAAGAAAATCCGCTTTATTTTTTTTGATAAACAATTACCCTGTAAGCAAATGGATATATTTGATAATTTTGCTAAACTTTTAATTTTAGACTATTTTAATAAAATTTAAAAGTGAAAGGAACTGTTCTTTTTGTATTGGTTTTGTGAGGTAAAAATCACATTCTTGAGCAAAAGAACCTGCAGTATATTTTAAATCATCCAAAGCGGTTAGCATTATAATTTTAGTAGGCTGATACACCTCTTTGTACATGGGGTCTGTTCTAATCATTTGTAATAATTCTGAACCAGTGCCATCGGGCAAGAGAATATCTAAAATAATCAGTTTATAGGGGCTATTGGTAGTAATACTTGTTTCAAGTAAGTATTGGGCTTCCTTTTTAGTGCCTGCAATATCTGCGGAAATATCAAGCCGTTCTAAAATCATTTCTAAATATTCCTGTTGAGAGAGGTCATCCTCAACAAGCAAAATAGAACCATGCTGTACCATACTGAAACTTTAATTTTACTAACACTGAATGTCAATTTTTTTTTCACTATCAGTTATGTTTCAGTTGTTCTTTACCGGTTCTAGAGCAGGCACTCGGTAAAAAGTAAGCCAACCTTCACTCGATATCGAAGGTTACTGCAACCTTGCCACAACTTCCTTCAGCCATTAATTTATAAGCGTCTCCTGCCTGTTCCAGACTAAAGCGGTGGGTTACCAGGTCCTCAGGGTGAATCCCCCAGCGAAGAATTCGTTCGACCAAATCTTCCATACGCCAGATTGAAGTTACCCAAGATCCATAGATCGTTTTTTGGTCATGGATGATATCGGGACTGGGATTAAAGGCAACTGAATTACCTTCACCTACCATAGCTATTTTACCCCACTGCCGTGTTGCCCTAATAGCAAGGGCTCGTCCATCAGGATGAGCAGAACAATCTATAGCTTTTTCAAATCCTCGACCGCCGGAAAGTTTTTTTAATGCTTCCAAAGCATTTGGACCTGGAGCCACCACATAATCCGTCAGGTGCAGCTTCTTTGCCAGCTCGATCCGCTGAGGATTTACTTCCACCCCTACAGTCATCTGAGCCCCCATAGCTTTTGCTAACATGAGGGTAGCCAGACCAACAGGACCTAAACCAACGACTAATACCGCATCATTCCCCGAAATTCCTATTTTTTCCAGAGCTTCATATACGGTACCAAACCCGCATGCAACTTGAGCACCATCAACATAGGAAAGAGAATCTGGTAGAGCTACTAGGTCTTTCTCGTCTGCTAAAATATAGGGGGCCATTCCACCATCTCTTTGCCATCCATATGCGGCTCGATAGGGACTAGAACAGGAAATCATATATCCCATCCGGCAATCATGACAGACCCCGCACCCGGAAATGTGATAAATAATAACCCGATCCCCTACTTTAAAACGCTTAAGCCCCGGTCCAGCCTCCACAATTTTACCTGCCGGTTCGTGCCCCGCGATCACCCCCTGGTATCCCTCGGGGCCTTTGCCAAGGTGTTCCCGGTAAATAGCCCGGATATCGGAGCCGCAGATCGTCGAAGCCCCGGTTGCTACCAGAACCTGTCCATGTCCGGGGGTGGGAATATCATATTCCCTCAGTTCCACCGTACTGTTTCCGGGCAGTACCGCCCCTTTCATTTTGCCTTTCATACGTTCACCTCCTCGCTATTCCAACCTGCTATTTTTCCGTCCAAATCCCATAAATCTTCCCAGCCCCGCGCTCCCTTCCATAGGAACACCTGGCCTTTAATGAGTCGACAGTTTTTATCAATCGAAGAAATAGCTCTCATTTCCTGATCTGTCAAAGGGTCTTGAATAACCGATTCCAGATTGGAACGAATGTTTTTTGGATTTACCGAAAAGGGAATCGGAATTTGGCCCCGTTTTATAGCCCACTTTAAACAAACCTGTGCTGGGTGAATCGATCGTCGCCGGGCTATCTCGAGAATCACTGGATCTTCCATATCCACTGTATCATCCACAGTTCTGTCCCGTTCCGGACGGCCAGGAGAACCGAGGGGCGCATAGGCTATGGGGACCATTCCCTGAGAAACTACGTAGGTAAAGAGCTCCGGCTGTTGAAAGTGGGGATGAAGCTCCATTTCATTCACCACAGGCCGAATTCGGGCATCCCTCAATACTAACTGCAGTTTCGGGATGGTCATATTTGATGTTCCGATGTACCGCACTAAGCCCTGATCTACTAATTTTTCCAATTCCATCCAAGTTGCCATGAATTCGTCATGAATATAAGGGCGTGCATTGGGACTACGAGAATTTACATCACACTTTGGTGGGTGATAGTTTGGAAAGGGCCAGTGTACTAGATATACATCTAAGTACTCCAAACCTAAATCATATAGAGATTGTTTAAAAGCTTCGGATACATCGTGAGGAGCATGTTTATCATTCCATAATTTAGATGTAATCCAAAGATCTTCTCGTTTAATCGCAGGATACCCTGCACGGCCGTCCATTGCATCCCGTAGGACTTCTCCAATTTCTTTTTCATTCAAATAGACCGCAGCACAATCAATATGCCTATATCCAATTCCTAAGGCATATCGAACTGCTGCTGCTACTGTTTTTGCATCTACCGAATCTGAACCAAAAGTTCCCAAACCTATGCCTGGGATCTTTCCTCCCCCTGGTAAGCTATGATAGGGAACCTGACAGGGATCTATCGGTTGTTCCAATCCAATTGGATTAGTCTCATATTCCATGATTTCACCTCATTTTTAGAATAGCTCTATTCTATCAGAGGCGCTATACTCAAAATGCGACGATTTTATATTATTTTGCGCAATACTAGAGTATCATATAGGTTGAGGACCATAGTAATGCCAAGAATTCAACTGTTACTGGGTTTAGATGATGCTTTTGGCCGGGCCATTGCCCGCGGAGTTATACGATATGCAAAAGCAAAACCAGACTGGAAAGTTTATGGTTATGGTAGGCTCTTTACAGGGGAGCTTGCTCAACCGGATGGGCTGATTGTCCGAGCAGAAACCCCAGAAGAATCAGAACGTTTTTCTGCTATGAACATTCCAGTAGTGGACGTGGCATGTGCATATCCGGGAACTGGCCTTATGGAAGCTTACAACGATGATGAAGAAACTGGCCGTCGAGGAGCGGCATATCTTCGTTCTCTTGGATTTCAATCCTTTGCTTTTGGAGGAATAGAAGGAACACTCTGGTCTCGTCGGAGATTTCAGGGTTATTTTGAATTCCTACATAGAGATTTTTCATTAATAACCCAATTTGAACGACCGTTGCATTGGTGGCGGGACCCTGCTCTCGATCGGACTGACTTAAAACAGTGGCTGCAATCTCTATCACGACCGACAGCATTGTTCGCTGCAAATGATATCGTAGGACTACGTATTATTGAAAGCTGTAAAGAAGTCGGCCTTTCTGTACCCTCTGATATATCCGTACTTGGAGTAGATGACGAAGACCTCCTCTGTGAATTGGCAGATCCATCCCTCTCTAGTATACGCCTGAACTGTGAAGGGATTGGTATGGTTGCGGCAGAATTGTTAGATAAAGCATTGAATCAGCAATCTGATTCTATCAGGGTCTTAAACATAGAAAAAGGGCTACACCCTATGCATATTGTTGAACGAGAAAGCACCCAAACGGTTATCCATAGTGACCCATTGGTTGTTCAAACGGTAACATGGCTCCGAGCCAACGCCCGAAAGCATATCGATGTACGTGATCTTGTAATTAACCTTCCTGCATCTCGCAGAACTGTAGAAAAACGTATTAGAAAGGCACTAGGATGTTCACCCCGACAATTAATTGAGCAGTATAGGTTAGAATATGCAAAATATCTTCTCGCAACCACCAATATGCCCTTAGATTCTGTGGCTCAAAGCTCTGGGTTTACTGTAATTCAGCGATTTTATAGTGTTTTTAAAAAAAGTGAAGGATGCACCCCCGCTATCTGGCGTCGAAACAATCGAAAAAATCCATAAACAAGGAGGCCGTTTCATCAACTTAGATTTTACAATAAAATCTTCTTTCCCAGATCGGTTGAACTAAAACCTTTGAACGATTCATCAAATCGAATTATTTGAACCTTTGACAGTTCCATTTCTTTTGTACATTGAACAATCTCAGGATAGAAGGGTATTTCCGCACCATCTTTAACGAACAGAGGTATTCGTTCCAGGGGACTTACTATTTCTTTTAACCAGAGGCCACCTTTTAACTTCTCTCCAGACCAGAAATCAATCCAGCTTCCAGCGGGCAGATAGACATCTCGAATACCTTGGCTATTCATGACTGGAGCGACCAAAATAGAAAAGAAACGAATTCAACCTTCACATATCATTATTCAAACTCAGCTAGTAGAAAGAGAGAGCACATAAACAGTATTCCCTTTCTCTTTACAAACCGCGAAAATGTAAGTAAATTTAAAGCGGTGATGGAGTCCACCTTGGCACCAGCCTGAACCGCCCGGGATATCCCCTGCTGATGACTCCTTCCGATACGGTCCGTATTGCGGACCACAAGAGACGGAAGGAGGCTACCATGATATCTATCAGTCTGCTTTTTCCTGATCCACAGGATCCACGAAGATTAGAATCTCAGGATATGCCAGATTATTTCATCGATCTCAATCTGGATCAGATTCTAACTACCATTACCAACTCACTGCCGGACTATGGCTTGGAATCAGTTTTTTACCAAAACCTGCATTCCCTTGATGAAATTCGTTACCGGCAACAGATCTTTCAGGACCTGGAACAGCCTGAACTTTTACAAGGCTTCAGAACCTTTTCCAGCACCCTTCGCTCTGTACGGCGAACCCTCAGTTCCCTGGAAAAGCTATACAATCCCTGGCATCGCCGGGGGTGGTTTTTGGAATCTGCCCGGGTCTACCAGGATGCGGTCGAAGGTCTTTACAGCATACTCCAACATATATCTCTCCATTCCAAAGGCTTTTTAGCCCTGCGGGAATACCTTAGCTCCTACAGGGCTTCTGCGCAATTCCAAAACTTACAAACCGAAATAGAAAGCCTCACCAGAGATCTTTCATCCATCCGATACAGTATTGTTATTAAGGGACTTACGGTTAGAGTCAAAAAATACGAGGGGGAGCCGGACTACTCATCGGACATTGAATCTTTTTTCAGTCGCTTCCGTCAGGGGGATACTAAAACTTACCTTGTTAAAATGAACGAACCCGCTGGACTCAGTAATGTGGAGAGTCAAATACTCAGTGGTGTAGCAACCTTGTATCCGGAACTATTTAGCCATCTTACCACCTTCTGTGAAGTCTATACTAGTTATATTGATGAAACCCTGGATACTATTGAACGGGAACTGCAGTTCTATATCACCTATCTGGATTACATACAACCAATCCTGGATGCAGGTTTGCCCTTCTGTTATCCTGATTTTGATACCTCTAAAAACCTTGATATTCTGGAACTCTATGACCTGGTCCTGGCAAAAAAACTAAGAAGCCCCTCTACCTCAGTGGTTACTAATGACCTTGACATATCTGGTGAAGAACGAATTGTGGTGATCACCGGTCCTAACCAGGGAGGAAAGACCACCTTTGCTCGAGCTGTAGGACAGTTACATCATCTGGGGGCCCTTGGGTTTCCCGTTCCAGCCCGCAGAGCTCATCTGCTATTAATCGATGCCATCTACACCCATTTTGAACGGGAAGAAACCACAAAAAGCCAACGGGGCCGGCTCCACGAAGAACTCATCGCTTTGCATAATCATCTCAAGCAAGCCACCGATACGAGTCTCTTTATTTTGAATGAAGTCTTTTCATCAACCACCTTACAAGATGCTCTGTATTTAGGAACTCGGATTCTGGAGCAGATTCTGAAACTCGATGCCATTGCTATCAGTGTAACCTTTCTGGATGAGCTTGCAACCTTGAACGATCATGTGGTTAGTATGGTTACCAGCATCGATCCGGCAGATCCCTCCATCAGAACCTTTAAGGTTATCCGCAGACCAGCGGACGGTCTGGCTTATGCACGGTCTATTGCTGAAAAATACCATCTTACCTACGAATGGCTGCACAAACGGTTTCAAAACAAAGAGTATTGCATAGCTGATAAAAGACAAAATCGGTGTCTGGTTACTACCGTAACCGAGGAGGTTCAGAGATGAAAGTGCATTTATTACATGAAAATACCGATTTTGATACAGCGGCTTCTCTCCCTCCTCAAACAGATGCTCTCATGCAGGACCTGGACTTGGACATCCTCATCCGGGCCATGTCCGATGATGACAAATATCTGGCAGAGGTTGCAAAAAGCGTGCTGTTCCAAAGCCTTTTAGAAAAGGACCACATACTTTACCGACAGGAAATTCTACAGGATGCCATAGATAATGAAGGACCGCTTCGGGACCTCTACGCCCTAGCCAATGAGGCCATAGAAGCAAAGCGGCATAGTTGGTTCAGCATGTTTGGAGCCTATCCCAGTTCCATTTTGTACGGTTCAGTCCGGCTGTTACAAATGTATGTACCCATTCTGGAGCAGCTTCGAAAATGGACAAAACAATATCAGCAGCTGTTCCGGTCCCGGGGGCTCCGCCGGTTCTGCCTCATGATACAGGAAGAATTGAACGACGACTATATGAAAAATCTCGTATTGTATCTTAAGGAACTCCAGTTTATCGATGGGGTCATGATCAGTGCAGGACTGAAGGCAGGGAATGAACCTTTCCAGTATGAACTGAGAAAACCCCACAGACGGGACCCAAACTGGATCCGTCGCTTATTCTCACCACGGACCCCCTCCTTTACCTTTTCTTTAGACCCCAGAGATGAAGCCGGAGGACGAGCCCTTGGGGAACTGCGGGATCGAGGTATTAATTATGCGGCCAACGCGGTAGCCCAATCAGCGGACCATATAGAAAATTTTTTTAAGATTCTTAAACAAGAGCTAGCCTTTTATATTGGCGCTTTGAATCTTAAGCAACACCTGGTAAGTCTTGGAGAACCCTACACGTTTCCAATCGTGAATACCGATCCGGTCCCTACCTTTGAATGCTCTGGTCTGTACAACATCTGTCTAGCCCTGGTGGCAAACAAAGCGGTAATGGGGAACTCGGTCCAGGCAAGGGGTAAACATCTCGCCATTATTACCGGTGTTAACGAAGGTGGAAAATCGACCTTTCTACGAAGTGTCGGCATTGCCCAGCTTATGATGCAGTCCGGACTTTTTGTCCCAGCCCAGAGTCTCATCGCCGATATTCGCAGTGGAGTATTTACCCATTACCGCAGAAAGGAAGATCGGAATCTTGGGTCCGGTAAGTTTGATGAAGAATTAAAGCGAATGAATACCATTGTGGACCTTATGGGACCTAATAGTCTTATCCTTTTTAACGAGTCCTTTGCTTCTACTAATGAACGAGAGGGTTCCGAAATTGCCCGATACATTGTTTCAGCCCTTCTGGAAGCGGGAACGAAAGTATTTTTTGTAACCCACCTCTACACTTTTGCGCACTATTTTCAGGAGCAGGCATCAGCCACCACGATTATGCTCCGGGCAGAACGGCGTCAGGATGGAAGCCGGACCTTCAGGATTGTGATGGGAGCCCCATCACAGCATAGTCATGGGGAAGACCTATACAAACAGGTTTTTACCGAAGCTCTCTAAGGACAGACCATGAAACATCACAATGAAGAAGCGGAACTTCATTCACCAAAACTTTCCGAGGAATTGGAAGACCAACTGCGGCCATCTCGTTATCTTGGCTATGATAGGGATCACCTGGGAGTAGCGCTACTCCGCCGCGAAATGTTCGAAGCGGCTGCATCCCAGTTTAAACGGGCCGTATACCTGAATCCTTACGAGAGCGCTTTTAAACAGCATCTAGCTTGGTGTTTATATAAGATGAACCGGCTATCCGAAGCGTTAACAGAAATAGAAACAGCATTGCAACAAAAACCTGAAGACCCTGATTCTCTTACTGTTCGAAAACGGATCCTGCGGGCTCAAAAAGAAGAGGGCCCACGCAGAAAAGAGTCCCCCTAAGAATTTAGCAGCAGGGCTCCTGCTGCACCACTCGAAAGCACCCGAAATGCTGAGCAGGGCCCTGCTAAACCCATAAGGTTCAGCAGGGGCGCTTTTTATTTTTTAAGTGCTTCGGCAAGGGCTACTGCAACCGCTACAGAGGCTCCGACCATGGGATTATTACCCATACCAAGGAAACCCATCATTTCCACATGGGCTGGAACTGAAGAAGAGCCGGCAAACTGAGCATCAGAATGCATTCGGCCCATCGTATCGGTCATACCATAGGATGCAGGTCCTGCAGCCATGTTGTCTGGATGCAGAGTTCGTCCCGTTCCACCGCCAGAGGCTACAGAAAAATATTTCTTTCCCTGTTCGACACATTCCTTTTTATAGGTTCCTGCTACTGGATGCTGGAAACGGGTTGGATTGGTACTGTTCCCTGTTATGGAAATATCAACCTTTTCCTTATGCATAATGGCCACTCCCTCGCGGACATCATCGGCTCCATAACAACGAACCTGTCCCCGTTCTCCGGAGGAATAGGGAATAACTTCCACAACCTTAAGCTCTCCAGTGTAATAATCAAACTGGGTCTTTACATAGGTGAATCCATTGATACGGCTGATTATCTGGGCAGCATCCTTACCAAGACCATTAAGGATAACCTGCAGGGGTTTCTTTCGAGCCCGGTTTGCACTTTTAGCGATACCGATGGCACCTTCGGCAGCCGCAAAGGATTCATGCCCCGCTAAAAAACAGAAGCAGTTGGTTTCTTCCGAAAGGAGCATAGCCGCCAAATTTCCATGACCTATACCAACCTTACGATCATCCGCCACTGAGCCAGGAATACAAAAGGCTTGCAAGCCTTCGCCTAATGTACGGGCAATTTCTGCCGCCGAGCGAGAACCCTTCTTAATGGCAATGGCTCCACCAACAATATAGGCCCATACAGCATTATCAAAACAAATTGGCTGAATTCCCCTGACAATACCGGGGATATCCAGGCCCTTGGATTCACAGAGGGCCTTTGCTTCCTCGAGGGAATTGATACCATATTTATTAAGGACCGGAAGAATCTGCCCGATCCGACGTTCATAACTTTCAAATAACGCCATGCTGTTCCTCCTTATTCGTGCCGTGGATCGATAACCTTAACCGCTTCGGCGAAACGGCCATAGGTACCCTTTGCCTTTGCCAGGGCTTCGTTTGCATCCACACCCTTTTTAATGGCATCCATCATTTTCCCCAGATTTACAAATTCATAGCCGATTATTTCGTCCTTCTCGTTTACACCGACCCGGGTAACATACCCTTCGGCCATTTCCAGATACCGGGGCCCCTTCAGTTTTGTTGCAAACATGGTTGCAACCTGGCTCCGCAAACCTTTTCCCAGATCTTCCAGACTGGCTCCAATGGGAAGCCCCCCTTCAGAAAAAGCAGACTGGCTTCGGCCATAAGCAATTTGCAGGAACAGTTCCCTCATGGCCGTATTGATAGCGTCACAAACCAGATCGGTATTCAGGGCTTCCAGAATAGTTTTACCAATAAGGATTTCTGCAGCCATTGCTGCTGAATGGGTCATACCAGAACAGCCGATAGTTTCTACCAGGGCTTCTTCTATAATACCATCTTTGATATTCAGGCTCAGTTTACAAGCTCCCTGCTGGGGTGCACACCAGCCAACACCGTGGGTAAACCCAGAAATATCCTTAATTTCCTTTGCTTGGACCCATTTTCCCTCTTCTGGTATAGGGGCTGGACCATGATAGGCCCCCTTTGCTAGGGGACACATGTGCTCTACTTCGGTAGAATACATCATGAGAGACTCCTCAGATTATATTTTTTAAAGGGATTACCAAGGAAAACAGATCGAATTCCCACTGAAACCCCTCGCTAGCGTTCATCTTGTGGCCAGCCTCATCGCTTCCACAGCTACAACAGGAGTCATCAGCCGACTGGGAAGTCTAGGCAGAGAATACCACGGGCAATTTCTATCGCCCGCTATCCATTGTGATGAAATTGTAAAAACAAGTCAATTCTTTTCAGGAATTTATTATTGTAATCTACCCCTAATATATATCGTCCTTAGGTACAAGGTTTCTTTGTACATAGAACTGTGAAGCTCCATAACTATGTTTATTCAATACCTCTGCTTTTAAACCCCTTACCGTCTACCTAAGTATTTTTACTCAGCCAAAGAGTAATTTTACTCAATCGACAACGCTGTAAATCTATCCTCACAATAGCCTGCATATACAACAACAGCCTAGACTGTTTGAAAACTTTGGAGGATTGGTATGAAAAAACTTCTCGCAGGGTTATGTACCCTTGCCCTTTGTGCTGGATCCCTTTGGGCAGAGGATACTCTTGTAAAAGAACAGGATTACTCCGTAAAAGTAAGCGGAGATGTTAATCTGGTCATTAAAAAACAAGATTCCTATCGCTGTCCCTTTGATATTCCAGAATGGGGATGGGATCAGCGGGCAGGTGCAAGTGATCGTGACACCCAATGGTATCGGATTACATCGAACCTTACCGTATCTTCAGGGATCCTTGGACGCACCGAATGGTTTGGTGTCGTAAGCCTCGCCGCAGATGTAAATAGTCCAGATAATAATAAAACTACATTTACTAGCAATGGCACAATTGATGAATATAACCTCAATACCGAAATAAAAAAGATTGAATTAACCAATGCTTTTGTAATGTGGCGGCCTGAACTTTTAGGCGGTCGCCCCCTGGGGATAACCCTCGGTAATTTTAGCATAGCCCAGACAGCAAATGCAGCCTATTCCCATGTATTTTCAGGCGATCCGGATAGTGATTTTATTGGGTATACCATTTCAGCACTCATGAATAAACCCATGATTCACATCGATTTTCATATCTCAGGTGATACAGGTATTGGAATTGCCCTTGTTAAGGGGGCATCGGATTTTATTCAAAATTCCGCAGGATTTGATGATAAAACAGCCTTTACCGGGGTCCTGTGGGCAGAGGCTGCTTATAAAGGCTTTGCTCTGAACACTGCATATCAGTATACCCGAGGAAACCGACGTATCATTAAGAATGTTTCAATTGATGATTCAAGCGTTACCTATCCATCACTCCAATGGGATCCAAAATATTGGAATTCTAATTTTAATGCCCTGATCTCTTATCAGTATAACACTGAACTTTTTGGTATTAAACCATTTATTGGCTATAATCTGCAGTACGGTCAGGAAGCATCCATGAAGGAAATACAGGAATTGACCCAGGATTATAAAACCAAAATGACCCTTGCCCAAGTTGTTTCCGGAGGAACCGTTATCTCTTCCAAAATTGGTTCTATTCCGATTCGGCTTTCCGGAGAATACAGTAAAGTCATTATTCCAGACCTCAATGGGCTCGATGCTCTCGAAGATGGTAATCTTGACAGAAAGAGTGTGCTTGAAGGGATAAATAACAAAATTGATTTATTAAATATGAGCCTACCTCATCTTTCAGAAGGAGTTTTCAAGGACCTGTGCGGGTCAAGCGATACCGTATATACCTTCGCCGGACTCGATGCTCAGTATCATTTTGAACTCGCCGCCGATCTGAGTTCTCAGGTGACAGTCTCCCTTTTCATGAATGGGACCCTGCCAAAAACAACGGACTACAAGGTTACAGAAAAACAAAGGCAACAGATGATTGATCGAGTAATAGCTCAAGGAATACCCGCTCCTGTTGCTACAGGAATTGTGGATGGATTGATACAAGAAATTGATAAAAGCAATGATATAGGAACACGATGGACCAAAACAATGTCCTACGGCTTAACTGTTACCTATAGGTTCTAAGACTTCATTCTTTCAGCAAGTTATTTCGTACATGATGTCTTGCCTGGGGTTTTTATATAGGGCCTTTCCCCAGGCAGACTTTTTCTTCTCGTAAAGACCAATCCTGTTCATTATTTTTCCTTGCCCTCACTTCAAAAGGGGCCTATAATGAGCAGGAGGTTATCTATGAAGACAACATTACTGCACTCCTGGCATGAAACTGCGGGAGCCCGCTTTGCGCCCTTCGCAGGCTTTGATATGCCCATCCAATATCCCACAGGAGCCATAGAAGAACACCGGCTCACCCGCCGTTCCGTGGGCCTTTTTGATATTGACCACATGGGTCAGGTGCTAATCTGGGGGCCTGGGGCGGGGGAAGCTCTTTCCCGTCTGGTTTCTAACAGACTGCTCGATATGAAACCGGGAGAAGCCCGCTATGCTTTACTGCTTAACGAGACAGGCGGTGTTATAGATGACCTCTTTATCTATCGGCTAGCCGCTTCCCAATCGATGCCTGATCGATGGTTTATAGTGGTGAATGCAGGGAACCGGGAAATTGATGTAGCATATTTCCAAAACAATCTAAAACCACCAATACAAGTTCAGGACATTTCCGACGAAACCTACATGATCGCCGTACAGGGGCCTCAGGCAGTGCCACTAATCGACAGTATAACCGGGGGAGCCCTTTCCGCAACCAGTCGTTTTACCATGATCGAAGCGTATATTGATGGGATCCTCTGCAGGATTGGCCGTACCGGTTATACCGGGGAGGATGGGGCTGAACTCTTTTATCCTGCAGAAAAGTCGGTCCATATCTGGGAATTCCTGTTGGCTGCAGCTCAAAAACTGGGCATAGAAGCCGGCCCCATCGGACTGGCAGCTCGGGATTCCCTCCGGTTCGAAGCAGGAATGCCCCTTCATGGCCATGAGATCACCCCCAGTATTACCCCCCTGGAGGCTTTGCTCTCCTGGGCCTGTGATTTTGAAAAGGACTTTGTCGGTAAATCGGCCCTGATCGAACTGAAAGCCCGGGGACTTTCCCGAAAGCTGGTTACCATCAATGTAACCGGTGGAGTTCCTCGGGAGGGGTATCAGGTACTTGACCGGGAAGGCAAGGAAATAGGAATCTGTGTCGCTGGGATGTATTGTCCGACTACGGAAACCTATTCAGCCAATGCCTTTGTACCGCCTGCTTATGCAAAGGTCGGAACCCAATTGGCCGTCAGTATCCGTGGAAATGCAAAACCGGCGGTCGTTGTACAACGGCCCTTATATGTTCCAACCTACAGGAGAACCACATGAAACTGGATGAACGCTGTCGTTATGCAAAAACCCATGAATGGGCCCGCAAAGAGGGCAATGAATTCGTTATTGGCATATCCGACCATGCCCAGCATAGTCTGGGGGATATTGTGTTTGTGGATTTGCCTAAGGTCGGTACCAGTTTTGGTAAGGGTGCAGCCTTTGGTGTAGTAGAATCGGTAAAGGCAGCCAGCGATATTTACGTTCCTCTCGCCGGCAAAGTAACTGCAGTAAATACCCAACTCCAGGACGCCCCGGATCTTATCAACAAGGACCCTTACGGAGATGGCTGGATTATCAAAATAGCTCCGGAAAACCCCGCAGACTTCGATAAACTTCTTTCTCCTGGGGAATATGAAAAGATAGCGGCGGAGGAATAATCGTGCCCTACATCCCGGTTACCGATGCTCAGCGAGAGAACATGCTCCACCAGCTGGGAGTACTATCACTGGAAGACCTCTTTACCGATATTCCCCAGGAACATCGTTTCCCAAAGCTTGCCCTGGACAAAGGAAAAAGCGAACTGGAGGTTCTGCGGGAATTGGGTACCTTTTCCCGGGCTAATGCCCAGGCGGACACCTATC
Source organism: Gracilinema caldarium DSM 7334 (assembly GCF_000219725.1). Classification (GTDB taxonomy): domain Bacteria; phylum Spirochaetota; class Spirochaetia; order Treponematales; family Breznakiellaceae; genus Gracilinema; species Gracilinema caldarium. The sequence goes on from NC_015732.1 coordinate 2,645,968, forward strand.
GCTGGTTTTTGGGAGCTGGAGCCTATGACCATTTTATTCCCACGGTCGTACCAGCCCTTGCATCCCGGGGCGAATTTCTCACGGCCTATACACCCTATCAACCTGAGGTAAGCCAGGGGACCCTTCAGGCTATCTTTGAATACCAGAGCATGGTAGCAGAACTGACCGGGATGGATGCGGTGAATGCAAGCCACTACGATGGAGCTACCGCCCTGGCAGAAGCGGTCCTCATGGGACTTAAAAACAGTGAGGCACACACCCGGATTTTGCTCCCCCAGGGTTTACATCCCGAATATAAAGAGGTGATCCACACCTATCTCTCTGCATTTACCTGTACGATCCAGGAATATGCCGGTTCCCCTGCAAGTGCCGCCGAAGCTTTACCAGCCAATGATCTAGCAGTGCTGGTAGTTGCCTATCCGGACTTTTTTGGCAGAATCCCGGATTTGACTGGTGTAGCAGAGGCGGTCCATGCAAAGGGAGGCCTCTTCGTAGTCCATGCAGACCCCATTATGCTGGGTCTCTTTAAAAGCCCCGGCGCCTGGGGAGCCGATGTGGTAACCGCCGAAGGCCAGAGCCTGGGAAATGACCTGAATTATGGGGGGCCCTTCCTGGGTATCATGGGGACCACCAGTGCCCTGGTTCGCCGGCTCCCAGGCCGTCTTGTCGGTGAGACCCGGGACGCCCAGGGACGCCGGGGCTTTGTCCTCACCCTGGTAGCCCGAGAACAACATATCAGGCGGGAAAAAGCCGTATCCAACATTTGTTCCAACCAGGGGCTCATGGCCCTCAGGTCCTGCATATATCTGGCCCTGATGGGCCGCCAGGGATTACGGGAAGCGGCGGAACTCTGCTGGCACAACGCCCATTATGCGGCGAAGAAAATCGCAGAACTCCCCGGCTTCTCTGTGGAACCAGGACTGTTTTTTAAAGAATTTGTGGTCCATACGCCGATTTCGGCAGAAGCACTGGCAGAAAAGCTGTACCAAAAGCAGATTGTACCAGGGCTTCCCCTGTCCCGGTATTACCCGGATCGGACAAAGGAACTTTTAGTCTGTGTTACCGAAAAACACAATCGTGCAGACATAGACGACCTAGTGGAAGCCCTACGGGAGGCGGTAGCATGATGCAACACTTTAAGATCAGTTCTACGTTGATACAGCAGCCAGAGGGAGGCCTACAATGATGCAGCAACCGGTACCCCTACTACAGGAAGAAAGTGTTCCAGGACGCCGGGCAGTTCAATTACCGGCCCTGTCAGTTCCCGAAACCACACTTCCGGCAGAACTGCTTCGGGAACCGCCAAAGCTTCCCGAACTGGATGAGCTTACCGTAGTTCGACATTTTACTCGGCTTTCCCAGATGAACTTTTCCATAGACGGCCAATTTTATCCCCTGGGATCTTGTACCATGAAATACAACCCCAAAATGAACGAAGTGGCTGCTTCTTATGACGGGTTCCGCCGTGCCCATCCCCTAGCCCCTGAAAGCCTGTCCCAGGGGGCCCTTGCGCTGATCCATGGCTTACAGGAAGCCCTGAAGACAATCACTGGTTTTACAGCTGTAAGTCTTCAGCCAGCCGCAGGAGCCCATGGGGAACTGACGGGGGTATTGATCATCCGGGCCTGGCATGCTAGCCGGGGAGATGCCAAACGAAACCGGATTCTCATTCCCGATTCGGCCCATGGCACCAATCCGGCAACCTGTACCATGGCAGGACTCGTTGCGGAAACAATTCCCTCCGATAGCTCCGGCGGTGTTGACATGGACGCTCTGCGTGAAGCCTGTTCAGGCGAAAAGGCCGAGACCATAGCGGGACTCATGATAACAAACCCCAGCACTTTGGGTTTATTTGAACGGAATATCAAGGAAATCATGAGCATTGTGCATCGGGCCGGTGGGCTTGTGTATGGCGATGGGGCCAACATGAATGCCCTGGTAGGCATCGTAAAACCTGCAGATTTAGGTTTTGATGTGATGCACCTGAACCTGCACAAAACCTTCTCTACACCCCATGGAGGCGGCGGCCCCGGAGCTGGAGCCGTCGGAGTCACGGCAGGCCTGGCAGAGTTCCTGCCGGGTCCCGTGGCGGTTAAAACCACCGAAGGTTTCAGCACCCGTATGCCGGCCCACTCGATTGGCAGGATTAAGGCCTTTTATGGCAATTTTGCCGTTCTGGTGCGGGCCTATGCCTATATCCGGCGCCTTGGCTCCGAAGGCCTGCGCCGGGTCGCCGAATACTCGGTTCTGAACGCCAACTATATCCGCAGTCTCGTGGCAGAAAAGTACCCGGCGGTGTATGGAGAAGGCCGGTGGAACATGCACGAATTCGTCGCCTCTCCGGAGCTTGGCAACGGCATCCACACCTTGGACATAGCCAAACGGCTTATCGATTACGGCTTCCATCCCCCCACAATCTACTTCCCCCTCATCGTAAAGGAAGCTCTGATGGTGGAACCCACAGAAACCGAAAGTCCCGAAACCCTGGAAGCCTTTGCAAAGGCCCTGCTGGCCATCGCCGACGAGGCTCAGAACAATCCGGACCTGGTTAAATCGGCCCCCCACAACACCCCTGTGGGCCGGCTCGACGAAACCACCGCCGCCCGCAAGCCCATCCTCTGCTACAAGGGGTAAAAATGTACGTTTTTGGGAGCTTCTAAAAACTTTGCCAATTTTTTAGCGCTCCCTATATTTTTGTATACTGTTTCATAATTTCAAAGTGCTTATCAAAACTGAAAAGTTGGACTTGGTTTTGTATTGAATTCTGAGCAATGATTAAATCCGGAATTCCAACCCTATTCAAACCATTTTTTAAATTTATTGTTTGCATTCGGATAATATCATCCCAATTAATATCGATTTTTATCTTTTCAATTGATCTAAGCAAATCTACTAATAGTAATTCCCTTTAATGTATTAGGGCAGGCAGAAGCTCTGTTAAGATGAGGTCATTAACACATGCTTGATTAGAATCCAGTAATGGGAATAATAGCTTTCCTTCTTCATTCCCTTTAAGAAAGGATATCCAAACAGATGAATCAACTAGGATTTTGCTCATCGTTTTCTCAGTACATCAAGATCAATATCCAAATCTATCTTTCCAAAATAATCTTTTAGTTCTTTGCTTTTTTCTTTCTGTATAAGGTTTTGTAGAGCTATCTTAATGAGATCAGTCTTTGTAGAAATATGAGTTATCTTCATCGCCTCTTGTATAAGATCTTCAGGCAAATCGAGGGTAGTTCTCATATATAGCCTCCGTATGCATACAAAGTACTTTATATTTTATGCATAATCAAGCAATTGAGGCTGCCCCTTCCAGGGCCAACAGCCGTGCTTTGCGCCAGAGGCCGCCGGAGTAGCCGCCAAGACTGCCCCCGGCGGCGACGACCCGGTGGCAGGGAATGATGATGGGGATGGGGTTTGCCCCGCAGGCATTCCCTACGGCCCGGCTTGCCCCGAGGGTTAAACCAAGGGAACGAGCCAGGTCCCCATAGGTGCGGGTCTCTCCGTAGGGTATGCTGAGCAATGCCTGCCAAACCTTTTTCTGAAATTCAGTACCAGTCTCCACAGCAAAAGGGACTGTGAATACCTGCAGAGTACCTGAGAAATAGGATGCAAGCTCTTTTTCAAACTGTTCAATAATGGAAGAGACTTTCATCATACAAATTGATTTCTGATCGGCCGCCAACAAAGGGGTCTCCTTTTCATCAACAGGGATGGACAGGATGGCCACCTGTTCTGCAGCGCTCCCCGGTATTTCATCAATCTGATTTACAAAATCGATACCTGACAGAGCCGCATCTGTTGTGATAACCCTTAATGTTCCCAGAGGACTTTGCATCAAAAAGGTGTATTTCATGGGTGTAGTATACCATTATTTGATATATTATAGATAACGACCGAGGGCTATTGTATCGGTCTGATATGGCCGATTGTTATTGTAGAGAGGTTATAGTATTCCTATGGAGGTTTTCATGCGTTTATTACGGCAGCTGCAACGCACAGCATCCTTTTTAGTAATTATATTGATGGGCTCCCTTTCGGTCTTAGCACAGACCGTGGGGGTTGATACAGCCCAGGATCTCTATTCGCCGCAAGCCGCAGGGGGAGGGCTTTTTTCCACCTCTACAGGGACTTCGGCGGCTCAATCACTGAACCCAGCCAGTGCTGGCCAAGCACAGCGAACCCTTCTGGATGCGGGCTACCTTGTATTAACCGGGCTTGGCTCAGAAACAGGCATTGGCCATGCCATCTCGCTCGGGGCTATCTATCCCACTAAATATGCTGTTTTTTCTGGATCTACTCGACTTCTTTCAAGTCCCTTTGATGCCTTTCCTATCGGAACAACCTTCGCCATTGACTTGGGTGTGGCAAAAGAACTCTACCCCGGAATGACTGTCGGTACAGGCCTTAACTTCGGTCTTGGCAGCGATTGGACCGCCGCCCTCGACCTGGGTTTCCGGTACAACATGGGAAAACTCTATATGCTCGATGACTTTACCTGGGCGGTGGTGTTTGGCGGACTCGGAAAGAGTTTTTTACCCTCCCCATTCACTTTGGCGGGGGGTGTCTCCTTCGATTATCTCCACATTTCTGGCAAGGATGGAAAACCAGACCCTCTACGGCTCGGATTTGCCACAGACCTTTCCATACCAACATTAACCAATCTAATTTGGAAACTAGGGCTTTCAGCAACAATTGCACAAATAATCACAATTTCGAGTTCTACAGGCTTTAATATACAGGAAGCCCTCGATGGCAATCATCCTTCAGTAATTCCTTCGATCGGTATTACCGCGAACTTCACCTTGAAAGGAACTACTACAAACCAACAGGGTGATGTAGGGGGAACATTAGCAGCAAAACCCTTATATAATGATATTTGGGCATTTGGAACCGGTGTAAGTTGGACCATGGGCGTGGCCGATAAAAAACCACCCGTTATCACCATAGAGTACCCCGAAACCCGGTATATCTCACCAAACAATGACGGCAAAGCAGACGCATTGGAATTTCCTATTAGTATCACAGATCAGCGTTATGTTGATTGGTGGAAATTTGAAATTTACGATAATAATAACAATGTGGTCCGAACCTACCGAAACAAGGAACGACGTCCTGAAACCCAGGGATTCCGAAATGTTCTTGATCGCATCCTGGATGTTAAGTCTGGCGTGACCGTACCAGAAACCCTCCGGTGGGATGGCATCCTGGAATCTGGAGAAGTAGCACCGGATGGTATTTATTACTTCTCCCTTTCTGCGGCGGATGATAATGAAAACACCGCTACCTCCCCTCGATACGAGGTAATCGTCGATACTACAGCCCCTATTGTGGAAATTACTTCAGCAGGGGGATCTTCGGATCTTTCGAAACTAAAGATTTTTTCCCCCGATGGAGACGGGAATAAGGACTCCTTTGAAATTATCCTAAAAGGTTCCCAGGAAGACCTCTGGGATGCAGGTATATATACTGCCGCAGGTACTAAGATACGATCTTTTAATATAATAAACGGATCCCCTGAACGGATTGTCTGGGATGGGAAAAATGACAATGGGGCTATCGTTCCCGATGGGGTCTATTCATACCGTATTACTGCTACCGATCGGGCTCACAATTCGATAAGCATGCAACTGGATAATATTATTGTTAATACCGAACGGCCTGTGGTAAGCCTTCTTATTGGCGACAGTTATTTCTCTCCCAATGGAGATGCTATAAAGGACACACTCAGGATGAGCCCCGGAGTCCCCGTAAAAGAGGGAATCGTAGAATGGAAATTAGTGGTAAAGAACCAAAATGGTACCATTGTACGAAATTATTTCGGGAAACAATCAATACCCCCACAGACCGATTTTGACGGTCGTAATGACAGTGGGAATCTCATCGCTGAGGGTATTTACCAGGCTGAACTTAGTGTCATCTATCAGAATGGACATATAGCAACAACCCTTTCTCCGACCTTTGTTATGGACATTACCGCACCTTCAGGTACCGTACAGACTGAGTATCCGGCTTTTTCTCCCAACAACGATGGTAAACAGGATGTAATGGTCTTTATCCAGGAAGGGTCTGAAGAACAAAGCTGGCAGGGAGAAATACGAAGAATCATTACCGGTGATCCGGTTTATAAAGAAGGCAGTGGGGTACTGGTAAAGACTTTCAGTTTCGCTGGTCAGCCAGATAAACGAATTCTCTGGGACGGTCGAGACGATGCAGGCCGGCTCGCTGCAGACGGTGATTTTGAATACCGACTTGCTGCAACCGATAGAGCAGGAAATAGGGGAACTTCAAATTCGGTTCGGTTTACCCTGAGTACTGCCGATACACCGGTTTTGGTAAGCACCGATCTCCGGGCCTTCTCTCCGAATGGAGACGGTGTCAAAGATTCCATCAATATACTACCACAACTTCAGGTAAAGGATGGTATTCAGACCTGGAAGATTAGTATCGTAGACAGTAGCGGCAAAGCGGTTCGCAATTTTGAAGGCCGTGGCAGAGTACCAGAAAGCATCCTTTGGAACGGCAAGAATGATGAAGGAACCGTTGTGAGCGATGGACAGTACATAGCACGGGCTGACATTACGTATATCAATGGAAATAATCCCGTTGCTCAATCCCAGACCTTTACAGTAGACACGATTGCACCGGAATTATCGCTTAAAGCCCCCTATACACTCTTCTCACCTAATCAGGATGGTAAAAAAGATTTCCTGATACTGGAAATTGCAACCTCCGGCCAAGATAACTGGAAAGCAGAAATTGCTGATATGACAGGCAAAGGCATCATGAGCTGGGCATGGAAGGGAGCCGCCTCAGATATCCGCTGGAATGGTACAGATAATGCAGGAAACCAGGTGACTGATGGGAACTATCGGCTCACCGTAAGCGCTACCGACGATGCTGGGAATAGGACATCAAAGTCCCTGGAACCAATAACAGTAGATGCCCGTAATCCCCGAGCCTTTTTCACAGCATCAGCTCTTGGAATTTCGCCAAATGGGGATGGTAAATTTGATACGACAACTTTCTCCATCATTCTGAATCCCAGGGATGGTATTGAGTCCTGGAAACTTGAAATTCTCAGCACCTCCGGTTCCGTGTACCGGACCCTTGGTTCCGGCAAGACTACTCCTCCAGAAACAGTACTCTGGGACGGGAAAAATGATGCCGGACAGGTTATCGAAGGCAGTTATACAGCCCATCTCCAGGTTCTATATACCAAAGGTGATGTAATTGAACAGACTATTACACCCATGGTGGTAGACATTTCTGGGCCAAAGATCAGTTTTTCCACCTCACCTCAGTATTTCAGTCCCGACAACGATGGAGTAGATGATGAGCTTACGATACGTATCAATGTTCAAGATGCCTCCCCGATAGCTACATGGAATATGGAAATCCGTGAGCCCGAAGGACCTAAACAGCTTTTCTATCGTATCGAAGGAAGGGGTACTCCAGCATCTCAATACACTTGGGATGGCCGAAGCAACAAGGGAGAACTTGTACAGGCCGCCACTGATTACCCAGTACAGGTTCAGGCTGTCGATACCCTGGGCAACACAAGCACTATAGCAGCAGTCATAGGAATTGATGTATTGGTAATCCGAGAAGGGGATCTGCTAAAAATTAAGGTCCCATCTATCATATTCCGTGAAAATGCTGCAGATTTTAACAATCTGCCCAATGAAAAGGTAGATAATAACCTTCGGGTCCTGCGGCGTATCGCAGAAATTCTGAATAAGTTCCGGGATTACCGGGTTAAGGTAGAAGGTCATGCAAACCCTGTAACCAGAACCGTAAAAGAAGAAACGGAAGAACTCCAGCCTTTAAGCGAAGCCAGGGCTAAAGCTATTGTAGAGAAACTTGTTGAGTTCGGGGTCGATAGAAGCCGCCTGAGCTATGTCGGCATGGGCGGCAGCCGACCTGTTGTCAGGTATGAAGACCGGGACAACTGGTGGAAGAACCGCCGGGTAGAATTTATATTGATTAAATAATAATGCTGATGCGAGCGGCGTTTTACCTATCGCCGCTCAGATTCAAATAAGGGCGCCTTTACAAACGCTGTCAGGTTTTGAAGGCGCCCATGGTTACTACCTGCTCATTATTTTCGCCCCATCACTATCAGCTTCTGGGCTTTCATATCATAAGGCCGCCGATCCCAGTCTCCAAAAACCATAACCGACACGAAACCCGCTTCCAGCATTATCCGCTTGAGCTCCGTTGCTGCATAAAGCCGCTGGTTAAAGCTCCGTTCAAATCGCTGTCCATCCTTTAACAATATCCAGCGGTTTTTAAGATATTCCCAATCAGCAAGGGGCTCAAACTCAGTCAGTACCACCGCACCAGAACGTTCAAACCATTCACCTTCGGTAAAATCTCGAACCGCCAGTTCTTTGCCTAGGGTCTCAATAACATAGAGGCCGCCCGGGACAAGAGACTCGTAGGCATTGGCCACCACCTGCCGATCATCGGCTTGTTCTTCAAAATAGCCAAAGGATGTATACAGATTCACTACCAGGTGATATGAATCCAGACGTACAAAATACCGCACATCGGCTTCTATAAACTCGATCGCAAGCCCTTCATGCTGGGCACTTTCCCGGGCGGCCTCGAGGTAGCTGCAAGTTATATCAATCCCTGTAACCTGGTGGCCCCGGCGGGCAAGTTCCACTGACAGACGCCCAAGCCCACAGCACTGATCAAGAATAGTGAGGGGACCAGCAACGGTAGCACCGACAATTCCCGTGGGAACTCGCATACCAGGAGCACCATCCAGGGCATTACATGGGGCTCCATAGGTCATATACAGTGCTTCTATGCCATCAGCGACTGCAGAGACCTCTGCCCAGCGTTGTTCATCGAACATGATCGGTGCAAAGTGATCCCAGAAGGCTTCGTCATAAAACCATTCATCTTTTTTCTTTGTTTCCATAAAGATATGATACCACTGAACAGTTGCTCCACATAGTGCTCATGGCGTATAATCGAGTAATGTTTCACGATTGTATCATTATGGCAGGCGGATCAGGGACCCGGCTCTGGCCTGCAAGCAATTCCTATTGTCCAAAGCAATTTTTAAATATCCCCGGCGGAGGTACTTTTTTTCAGGCAGCATTGGAACGGGCCTTTGCGGTAACCGAAGCGGATGGGAAGGTACTCATCGTTACGGGGAATTCTCATGTACCCCATGTCATGAAAGCCTGTGAAAGTCTTCCAGAAACTCAAAAACAACGGGTCGTGGTTATTCCAGAACCGGCAGGACGGAACACAGCCCCTGCGATTGCCTGTGCTGCGGTGTACATTACAAGAACATCTAGCAAACAGACTAGCCTTCAGCCCCCCCCCAACAAACAGGTCAATCCCAAGGCCCAGGCGAAACATCCAGTCTTAGTACTCACCAGCGACCACATCATCGAGCCCCTCAAAGATTTTATCGCCGACGCCCTGGCCGCAGCGGAACTAGCGAAGTCAGATCATCTTGTGGTTTTTGGGATTCAGCCGAGCAGACCCGAAACCGGCTTTGGGTATATCGAAGCAGGCCCGGCCATGGCGGCTCTGGACGCCCGGGCTTTCCAGGTAATGAGCTTCCGGGAAAAACCGGACCTGGCCACCGCAGAGGAGTTTCTTGCTAAGGGAACCTTTTTCTGGAACTCCGGCATGTTCGCCTTTGACGTACATTTTATGCTGAGCCAGTTCCGCCAGCATGCACCGGCTATTCTGGCTCCCTTTGAACAGCTGGGACAGCCAGATGAGGACCATGTTGAGCAGTTAAACATGCCAGGTCCGGACCGTGCTGGATCCCAGGGGGGCCTCACCCTGGTGAGCCGCTGGCCAGGCCTTGAGACAGCCTACAACACCGTACCATCCATATCGATAGACTATGCCATTGCAGAACATTGTACTTCCGTCGCCATGGTGGCAAGCCGTTTCCAATGGACCGATGTGGGCAGTTGGGACGAGTATGCCAAAGTCCTTGAGAAAAGCGGGAAAACCACACAGGGCGTCAGTGACGACACCACGACAGAACAGCAGGCAGCCATCTTTACCGCCGATTCATCAAATTGTTTTGTCGATTCGGATATTCCCGTGGCCCTCTGCGGGGTAGAAGACTTGATTGTGGTCGTCCGTTCGGGCAAGGGAGGAGGGATCCCTTCGGTGCTTATCTGTAAAAAGGGTGATAGCCAACAGGTAAAGACCATAGTAGAAGCAATTCGAAAATCCAACCGGGGGGATCTTTTATAGGATGGAGAAATCCCTTGTGGGATTTCAAGACCATTACTAGAACCATTCCCTATTTTGATAGTCTTAACACACATTGTGGAGGTTTTCATGGTCATTTTAACACTGAACTGCGGTTCATCATCAGCCAAGTACCAGGTCTATGACTGGGATGCCAAAGAAGTACTCGCGGTCGGCATTGTGGAACGGGTTACCCAGGGGAACTCCTTTATTACCCACAAGGCAAAGGGCAAGGAAGAATATACTTTGCATCACAACTGTCCCAACCACACCGAAGCGGTCGAGCTTATCATCAAAACCCTAACCGATCCGGTTCACGGGGTCATTCACGACATGGGAATGATTAAAGCAGTAGGACACCGGGTTGTACACGGAGGTTCCAAATTTACCAAATCGGTTATCGTAACCGACGAAGTTATGAAAGCCTTTCATGAGGTCTCCGACCTGGCACCCCTGCACAACCCCGCCAACATCATGGGTATTGAAGCGGCTAAAAAAGTGCTTCCCAATGTGCCCCACTGTGCCATCATGGATACGGCCTGGCACCAGACCATGCCCGAATCGAGCTACCTTTATGCGGTACCCTATGATTGGTATGAACAGCATGCGGTCCGCCGCTATGGCTTCCATGGAACAAGTTTTCTCTATACCTCAAAACGGGCAGCTGCGCTGTTAGGCAAGGATTTCCATAATGTCAATCTCATTATTGCCCATATCGGAAACGGTTCATCTATTAATGCGGTGAAAAATGGTTGTTCCTTCGATACCTCCATGGGGCTCTCTCCCCTGGAAGGCCTTGTCATGGGGACCCGATCGGGCGATGTGGACCCCGCAGTGCCCTTCTACATGATGCGGAAAACCGGTGCCAGTGCTTCAGAAATCGAAAACATCCTGAACAAAAAATCGGGCCTGCTCGGTATAACCGGCCAGTATACCGATCGCCGGGATATACAGGCGGCGGTGGAAAAGGGAGACCGGAGAGCGGAGCTTGCCCAGGATGTCGAAGCATACCGGCTTAAAAAATACATCGGTGCCTATATGGCCGCCCTTGGCCGGGTGGATGCCCTGGTCTTTACCGCCGGGGTTGGCGAAATGGCACCCTTTATCCGCAAAAAGGTTCTTGAAGGACTGGAAGGCCTCGGTATTGTCTACGATCCGGAAAAGAACGCCATAGCCAGGACCCGGAATGCGGAAACCAACATTGCCGCCAGCAACTCAAAAATCCCGATCTTCATCATCCCCACCGATGAGGAACTGGTAATGACCGAAGATGCCTATGCCCTCATGGCCGGGACCTACGACATTCATACCAACTTTACCTACACCTTCCAGAGCCCCGACTATGTCAACAAAGCCCGGGCCGAGGGCCTGAAAAACGACCTGGTAAAAAATCCAGCTTTGGCTTCTATATTGGTCAAGGCAAAATAATACGATAGGTTGATGAAGGATGCTCGCTGACTTTGAACTTGTAGGAATTGGTAACGCCCTGATCGATGTGTTTGCAGATCTGAAGGGAACCGCCACACCGAACATTATCGAGGAATTGGTATCTCTTGAGACAAACCGCCATATCAGTCATGACCAGCTTGCCACCCTGGTCAGCGAGCTTTCCGGTCCAGTGCTGTGTGCCGGAGGCGGAGCGGCCAATACCATAAAACTTGCCGCCCAGTTGGGTATTCACAGTGCCTTTATAGGCAGTGTGGGCCGGGATGAATGGAGGAATCAGTTCGCCCAGGAACTTTCAGCGGCAGGAGCGGCGCCGCTTCTCGTATGTACAGAAAAGCCTACCGGCGGCTGTGTGATCCTGAGAAAAGCCGGTGAGGCACCACGGATTGTAGCCAGTCCTTCGGCAGCCCTGGAATTGGGACCTGAACATATTAACGAAGAGGTGATCCGCCAGAGCCGACTCATTATGATCGATGGATACATTCTTGGAAGAACTGCCTTAGTCGACCATATCGTACACCTGGCAGAACGTTATGGTACCTTCATAGCCCTTGATGCAGGCTCAGAAGCTATTGTACAGGCCCATGCGGATCGGCTTGAAACCTATTGTAAAACTAAACCACTCATGCTGTTTCTCAATGAAGCTGAAGCCAAGGCTTTCTGTCACCACCTGGATCCCCGCTTAAGCCTTGTAAGTGCCGCCGACATTGATGAAACAGACCTGTACCGGCCGCTTCAGACCCTCACCCGGCATGACATATTTCCCATCATCGCTGTAAAACGTGGTGATCAGGGTGGACTGGTTTATGCGAATGGGGAGATTTACAGAGCTCCAACCCAGGCTATTGTCCCCTTTGACACAACCGGTGCAGGGGACGCCTTTGCGGCGGGCTTTATCGCCGGCTGGCTCCGCGGCAAATCCCTGGAAGACTGTGCCGATCTGGGGAACCAGCTGGCCCGGGAAATTATTCAAATCCCCGGCACCCGGATCGCAACCCAAAAGCTCGCCCGCTACAGGCGAATAATATAGATCCGACGGACTTGTCCTGCAAACTATTAACCCTGCCGTTGTAACAGAACCGCCGAGGCCACCTTTTCCGCCCCGTCGGAGCCCATCAATTTTTTAATGATTTCATAGGCCCACTCACCGGCGGTTCCCGCTGAACGGCTGGTAATCAGGTTTCCATCCACCACAACCCGTTCTTCCTTCCAGATTGCGCCGGACACCTGCTTTTCCATTCCCGGAAAACAGGTAAACCGTTTCCCCGCCAGAATTCCCAGAGGTGCGAGCACCACCGCAGGGGAGGCGCAAATAGCGGCTACAACTTTTCCCGCATGGTGCATATCTTTGAGAAAGGTTACCGCCGTCACAGAACCTGCAATGTTGGAAGCCCCCGGCATACCGCCGGGAATAACCAGACCATCCCATCCAGATGGGTTCAATGCACCTCGGGATGCAAGCTCTGCCAGGGTTGTATCAGTCATGAGGGTAAGCCCCCGACTGCTCTTTACCACCGTATTTGCGCCAACTGCGACAAGGGTTACCTCAATCCCGGCCCGTCTGAGATAGTCCGCAGGAGTCACAGCCTCAACATCTTCAAAGCCCTCCGCAATAAACTCTAATACCCGTTTTGCCATTTTCTACCTCCTCGTCTCTTGCATCTTATAATATACTCTCCTAAAATACATTATAACTATGAAACATATTATCATTATCGATGAATCTCCCCTCCTACGAGAATACCTTCGCATCAAACTCAGCACTGCGGGCCTCGAAGTCAGTATAGCTATTAACGGCCTCGACGGCATAGCGAAAATACGTAATAATCTGCCGGATCTGGTTATCATCGATTATAACTTGAGCCGTCAGAGCTGTATTGAAGTTTTAAAAGAAAAAAAGAAAAATCCTAATACAGCTTCCATCCCGGTCATTGTAATGGCCCAGAAGATTGACCAGAAAAAAATTATCGAACTTGTACAATATAACGTCAAGAAGGTGTTTACCAAACCAATCAAAATCGATGCTTTGTTTGCAACCCTGTCAGAGCTCCTGCAGGTAAGCTTTGATATTGATGATACCCCATCCATTATAGAAACTCATGTTAATGACAATATACTTTTTATAGAGATTGCCAAAGGATTAAACCGAGAAAAATTGGACTTGCTACGTTTTCGAATTCTTGAACTTATCGATCTCTATGACATAAAAGTTCCCAAGGTTATCGTGATGATGAGTGATATCAAACTATCCTTTGCTGACGGAACGAACCTTCAAAAATTACTCGATACGGTGATTCAGGCTTCACGGGCAAAACTTCGTCATATCCGTATCCTTACCAACGATGATTTTGTAAAAAATTTTATTAAAGGTAGAAAAGAATACGATGGTATCGAAGTAACCACCAATCTCCAATATGCACTGGAAGGACTCCTTGCGGAGATGGATGGAAGCATTGAATTTGGAGAAAAAAAGGCTGAAATTATCAGCGAAAAGGTTTTACAGGCAGAAACAAATATAGCATCTGAATCGGTTATGCTTAAATTTGATACTGAGGTAACTAAAAAAACTGTTTTCACCATTTCCGATATGCGGGAACGGATGGAAGACATGCAGATTGCTACAGTAGACGACGACTTTGTAATTCAGGAACTCTTAAAATCAACCTTCGAGCAGGTAGGAGCTCATGTCGACGCATACCCGGATGGAGAAAGTTTTCTGAATACTGTTGCAGACAAAGAATATGACCTTGTTTTTTTGGACCTACTCATGCCTAAGGTTGATGGATTTAAGGTTCTACAGGAGCTCAAAGTCCGGGATATTCGGTTGCCGATTATTGTACTGTCTGCAGTCACCCAACGAGACTCAGTTATCCGAGCATTTCAGGCAGGGGTAAAAAGTTATTTAATAAAACCCCTTCAGCCAATAGAAATCTTAAAAAAAACTATTGAAGTAGTACGGCCTATTATATAGGGGTAGGACATGAAGGACCCCATGCCAGAAGAATCGGTAACTATACCATTTAACCTGTACCAACGACTTTTTTCACATGCAAGTACTGCGATAGGCTTACTTAATGAAAACGGTTATCTCGTCGATGCAAACGATCTTTTTAAACGAACCTTCGACTCTTTAACAGGTCAGGATATAACATCATTAGATGAACCATTTACAGAATTTCTTCATGCCAGGGATGCCTACAAATTTGCCTATCATTTTTCTCGACTCATCACTGGCTCTAGTCATTCTGTAAGTTTTAATACGCTTTTTAGAAATGCTTCAGGACATGCCCGCTGGCTCTCTATTAAAGCATGGACAATACCAAAAGATGAACGGGCGCTGCCCCACCAACGAGGCCCCTTTGTAGCGGTTTTAGTAGAAGATGAAACAGAGGAACAGCAAGAGGGTAAACGACTTCTGGAAGCAAAGGAAATAGCTGAACGGGCTATTGAGACTAAAAGTCAGTTTTTAGCAAATATGAGCCATGAAATCCGAACCCCCATTCAGACGATTATTGGTATGAGTGAACTTCTTCAGGACACACGCCTCGACCATGAGCAGAGTGAGTATGCCCGGCAAATACGTTTCTCTGCTGATGTTTTACTATCTCTCGTCAATGATATTCTGGATTATTCCAAAATAGAAGCTGGAAAGCTTGCCCTGGAACATATCGATTTTTCTGTAGAAGAAATGATAGAACAATCGGTAGATATGATATCTTTAGAAGCTCACAAAAAGGGGCTTGAGATTGCTATTGATATACCAAAAGACGCGGCATTACACATTAAGGGAGATCCTAACAGGTTTAGACAGATTATCATCAATCTCGTGAAAAATGCGGTAAAGTTTACCCATGAAGGTAGTATCATTGTTTCTTGTAGAAAAACTAAATACCATGATTCAGAAGCTATTACAATTACCGTAGCTGACACTGGTATCGGAATTGCTCCAGAATTACGACCTAAGCTGTTTACTACCTTTTTCCAGGGGGATCCCTCAACGACCCGCCGTTTTGGGGGAACAGGGTTAGGTCTGGCCATCTCACGCCATCTGGTTCAGTCTATGGGTGGAGAAATTTCCATGGTACCCAATGAAGGTGGAGGTTCCATATTCCGTTTTATCATACCCATAGAACATTCCCATTTTGAATTTGCACCATCCTATCCTAAGGTGCAACAGGATGACCGGATACTTATTGTAGACGATTTCAGCGAAACCCGACGGATTCTTGCAAATTATCTTTTTGAGCAGGGATATTCTCATATTGAAGAAGCCGCTTCAGGGGAAGAAGCCCTGAGTAAATTGGTAACCGCTGCTGCCGCAGGGAGGCCTTTCTCAGTCGCCCTGATCGATATGATCATGCCCAAAATGGACGGATGGCGCCTCGCAGCGGAGATAAACAACGACAAAGCTATTAACGGAATAAGTCTTATTCTCATGGTACCCCAGGGGACCCTGGGAGCTGATGCTAAGATGACCTTACTTAGATGGTTCAATGCGTATATAGTTAAACCGGTCAAACGCCGTGAATTATACGACGCCCTGGGGACTACTGAAGTTACACCCCTAGATTTGGACAGCGATGGCGATCAGATACAAACCAACGACAGACCAGCTTCAACTGGGACAGGGGTTGTACCACAGGCTCACAGGGGAACCATATCAGTACGTAGGGAAATTAAAACCGATACTCATCTTTTAATAGTAGAAGATCATCCAGTAAACCAGCAATTATTCTGTACCATTCTAGAAAAAATCGGTTTTGCGTACATCAGCACCGCTTCGGACGGTATTGAAGCGCTCGAAAAAGTACAAGCCCAGCCCTTCGACATTATTTTTATGGATATACAGATGCCCCGGATGAACGGCTATGAAACAACCCGTAAATTACGCCAGAGAAACTTTACAGGTCCCATAATTGCCGTTACAGCCAGTGCCCTGGCAGATGAGCGGGAACAATGTATCGAGGCAGGCATGAACGATGTACTGATTAAGCCCTATAAACGAAGCGATATCGAAGCAATGTGCGATAAATGGCTTGGAGAGAGCCTTTCAATAGATCTACAATCCACAGAAGATCCAGGAACAAGCTCCGGCGAAATCGAGGAACTTGAAGAACTGGAAGAAATAGCAGAGCCAGAGGATGGGTCTATCCCTGACCGCGATATTTTAAATACGAACCAGCTCCTGGACAACTTTTTTGGCAATACCGAGTCGGTACAGAAACTTCTAACCCGTTTCATGGAACGGACCGAAGCAGAACTTACTGAGCTTCCCAGCCTGATTGCAAAGGAAGACTGGGAAACAGCCCGAAGAGAAGCCCATACCATAAAAGGGAGTGCTCTTAATCTTTCCGCCCAGGACCTAGGCCAGGCTGCAGGGCGTCTTGAGCTTGACATAAAGGATCTTAAACGGGAGGATATCCCCGCTGCATTGAAAGCGCTTACAGAGGCTTATATGCGGTTTAAAGAACGAGTAGCAAGGTTAACCCTATGAATTATGCATGTTTACACACCCATACCACCTTTTGTGACGGTAAAAACACCGTAGAAGAACTCTGCCAATCCGCATATGAACAGGGTCTTTCCATGCTGGGATTCAGCGCCCATGCCCCCTTGCCTGTGGGGAGTGGCATTGTATCCCAGTGGCACCTGCCACAGAATAAACTCGATGCCTATGTAGAGGCGGTTCAAAAGGCAAAAAGGGAGTGGGAAGGCAGGATCAGCATCTATCTAGGGCTCGAAATCGATTATATCGAAGGAGTTTGTGGTCCTGCAGATCATCGGTTCAGTGCCTATAACTTAGATTACACGATCGGTTCGGTGCATTATTTAACTAAAGAGGACCTGTCATACTATTTTACCGTCGATGGCCCCCGAGATGAATGGCAGCAAGGTGTACAGGAACTCTTTTCCGGCGATTATGAAGCTGCAGCCCATGCATATTGGACCAATGTCCGGGCTATGATAAAAGCTGGTGGGTTTGACATTCTCGGACATATTGACCTGGTTAAAAAGAATAATCCTGCCTGGTGGAACGATCAGGCACCAGCAAGCTACCAGAAGGATGCAGAGCAGCTTTTACCAGAGCTTAAAAATGCCGGCATCGTGGTAGAAGTAAACACAGGGGCTATGAATCGAGGTACCATGAATGAAACCTATCCTTCAGCGGGAATTCTCAGAAAAATGGCCCATTATACTATTCCAGTTACCATTAACGCCGATGCCCACAGTACGGCCCATTTACGAGGAAACTACGACCAGGCTATTGAGGTTCTAAAAAAAAGCGGGTATGGGGAAATTGTAAACTTTATCGGAAAATCAAGGGATTTACAAAACAAAGGCCCCCTTGCATACACAAGCGGGCCCGAAGGATGGGTTACCGAACTACTTCCCTAAACCGGAATTACCGATTGCGCCGTTCCTCTTCAGACTTACATTCTATGCACATTAACGCATAGGGGATCGCTTCCAACCTATCCTGAGGTATTTTCTTACCGCATTTTACACAGAGCCCATATTTCCCCTGCTGTATCCGGCTGAGGGCATTATCAATTGCCTTAAGCCGTTTTACATCCTGGGTGCCAATCGCCTCAATCATCTTGCGGTCGATATCATCGGAGGCTATATCGGCAAAATCCTTGGGATCCATTTCCTCTACGATTTGTTTGAAATCTTCGTTTCCTGCAATCAGGTTATTGATGATCTCTTTCTTGAGATCGATCAAGGATTGCTTCATTTTTTCAACAAATTCTTTATCCATGCCGGTCCCCCCTTAATAAGTCCGGCTACATTGCCGTACAACGTAACTTTTGTCAAGATGTTTTTACCCAGGTTGATTACCTAGGTTGACAAACTATAGCACTTGACTATAGCATTATAAACGTACCGAGAGTCGGATTGCAAATTTTTCAAGGAGTTTTTGTGGCGAAAGAAGAAGCTATAGAAGTAGAAGGGATCGTTCGTGAAGCCCTTCCCAACACCATGTTCCGTGTAGAACTGGACAACCAGAACGGACATCTTATTCTAGCCCATCTGTCAGGTAAAATGCGAAAGCACTATATACGTATTGTCCCCGGAGATCGGGTTCGTATTGCATTATCTCCCTATGACCTTAGCCGTGGCCGTATTATCTATCGCGAGCGGTAATATCCTTTTTTAAGCACACCCAGGTAGCCCCGGAACCGCCTCCTTCGGCGGGGGGATGCCCATGCATTCCCGCATAGGGACACTGTTCAATAAACTGCAGGGTCGTTCTTTTTAAGACCGCTTCCCCCTCAGAATGATTTCCCTTTCCATGGATAATAAGCACCTTTTCTGCCCCATGATTTTTCGCCTTGTTAAAAAATAGAATCAATTGATCCCAGGCTTCATCTCTGGTTAGACCATGCAAATCTACTACTGCATCGGGAGCTTTCTGCGAGAGCCGCTTCCGTTCCTGCCTACGCAATTCCATATCTGAAAGTTCCCTGTCAGAACTTTTGTTATCTTTATCCTCAACACCATGAACACGCAGCCATGCCGTTAAAGGGTTTACCTTTTCATCAGGGGGCAGTACTCCATTATGGGCCTGTTGGTTTAAAGCCCGCTCTTGAGCCTTAATTGCTTTTTTACCTGCAGGCTTTGCGGTTTGCCGTTCCCATTCATCAAGAATATCACCAAAATCCATTACTTTTTTTCCTTAATAAGTAAAGATAGATGACCGGAGTATCCAACCAGATCGATGATCAAAGGCAGTAACAAAAACCCACGTATCGGTCTCCTCTTGTATCATCACACCTTCTCCTTCTGAAAAATGAGTATTCATTGAACCTGATGTATCGGGTATCGAATAGGCAAGAACTTCCCGATCCCGGATAACACCAATAAGTCCGCCACGCAGATGAGGGATGAGAAGTGTTTGGCCGAAGGAGGAATATACCAGAATGATCGCAGTAAAGGCAATAAGAACTATACTTCTTTTTATTAGTTTCTTCACCCCTGTTATGACAGCAAAACCTATACAAAGAATCGCCAGACAATACAACAATCTTTGAGGGATCCACCATTCATCTGGACTTGAGGTGATCCCCACAAGTGCCTCCGCATCTTTTCTGACATTCCGGTAGAGCGGACCCATCAAACTATCCCGTTCCACCTTTCTCAGAAGTACAAGGGCCTGTGCATAGGTTCCGGCGTTCCAAAGCTCTTCACAATTTAGGAGCACCGACTGGACCGAACCTGCTATCAAAGGCCACAGCACTAACCAGGGAAGATCCGGTTTGTATTCAGAAAAGAGGACTGCCTTAGTTTTATCACTATGGATCTGTTTCTTTTTAGGAGGCTGCTGACTGCGAGCGGCTTGGGAAGTGCTTACTACATTTGATTTCTTTTGAGCATCAGTAACCATAATTGTTCTGGGTTCTGAATACAGAATCTCCTTCTCCAAATGGAGTGTTGCCTCTGGCAAAGCTAAGGGCCCTTGCACCAGAGGCGTAAAACGAATCCGATACAGCACCCCCTGCTCCCGCTCCGAATCGCTTACCGGGAGGGACTCGACAAGGGCATTCTGAACTAGATTCACCGAAAGGGCAGTAATCTTCGCAGGGATCTCAGAATGAGAAGAGCCCAGATGTAGTTCAAAAACAAGGGGGGCGCCAACAGGAGTAGAATCGAAGGTACTTACCGGTAAGCTGCTGGACCAGAAAAGTCTAGGCAGTATAGTGGTTGTCAGTTCATTTTGATTTTGGATGCTCAAAGCCTGAGGACTCGTACGAAGCAGGTTGCCGGGAATTTGTATTTCGAAGGGGCCTAAGACAAGGGAGCCTGCAGTTTTTGCAATAAAGGTATACTCAACCGTTGTCCATGGTTTCTGGGAAATGAGACGTACTCCTGTTCGTATGCGGTCTAAGACCAGATGTTCTGGAATAGGGGGAAGCTTAATCCGCACCTGATCCGGTTCCGGGTAGTTAATGATCAGGGTAAGCTTCCAGCTCTGGCCGAGGTTTAACACAGAACCTTCTATCTCGACCAATACCTGAGCAGGTTCATGAAGCCCTTGTTCAGCATAAATGGAACCTATAGGGCTACAAACCAGTACAACCAGGAACCCATAGCTTAATAATCGATGGAACTTTCTTCGGAACTTTTCGATTGTTGACTTTTCCATCGATCAATCTCCTTCTGACGGATATATTCAAACAATACCGGATTTGGTAAATTTTGCTGTATTGTAGACACTGCCCCTGCAGAAGCTGCTGAACCCCGCTTTTTTGTTTTTGCTAAGAGACTTAATTCCAAATTGCGTTTGGCATTCCATCGACTGCCATCAATGAGCAGGGCCGAACGGAAGGCTTCAACAGCTCCATCAAAGTCCTCAAGCCCATAGAGACAAAGCCCCCGATTGTACAAGGCCCGATACATAAGTTCCTTCTCAGGCCCTTTAGTGGGCAGCCCTTCATCCGAAAGTTCATGAATAATCCCATCATACAGGGTTATAGCTGACCGGGATTCACCCATATCCGCATAGACCGTGGCTAAGCCATACCGAGCATAGCGTCGGCTTTCTGGAGAGGTAGATGCTATAGCCTGTGAATAGGATGCTATAGCCTGTACATTCTGTTTGTTCTTCGCCTGCAGGGTCCCTAAAAAAGTATAATACATTCCCACCCCATCTAAAGAACAGGAGAAATTCATCAATATAAAACCCACTATACAGAGTAAGAAGCCTAGCGTTTTTTCCACAAACCTTCCTCCAAAAAACGAGCGACTGTAAAAAACAGCAGGGCTGCCAATATAAACCACACCTGTCGAGAGGGTACTTCACGACGATACTCAAGGGAGGCACGGCTACTGGCTTGAGAATCTAAATAGGCCAATACTGCTTCGGGGCTGCTTTCACGGGATGCATTCCAATATATTCCACCAGTAAGTTCTGCCAGTTGTTGTAATTGGTTTTCCCGTAGCTGGCTCAGGACAGGGCTCCCATCAGCTCGACGCAGTAAGGTCTTGCCATCGGCCTGGGGAACAGGCAAGCCCTGAAGACTTCCCACACCAACTGTAATGAGACCAATACCCTTTGCCTGAAGGAAGCGTTCAATTCCAGTTAGAGAACCTTTTGTATCCTCTCCATCGCTGAAGAGGATTATCCTGCGTTTCCCTGGACTCTCCTCTGGAAAAGTCTGACTAGCGATCTCCAAGAGGTCCTGCAGGTTCGTTCCTGCTGCAGAGAGGGTGTCCGTAGAAAGGGATGTAATAAGATTGATGACTGCCTCCTGGTCATCGGTGAGGGGGATTGCAAGTACCGCCTTACCCTTCCCCAAACTTACGGCATACCGAAAGTCGGGCCTAGCTTCTAGTATTGATAGGGCAGCCTGCCGTGCTACATCCAAACGACGTAACCCTTCACCACCATCCTTAAGATCCATACTCCGGGAAACATCAAAGGCCAGCACAATATCGAGGCCGCTGTAGTATTCTGGAACCAACCGTTCACCCCAACGGGGTCCTGCAAGTCCTATAATAAGGCTGGAAAAACAGAGCAGAAACAGTATTGCCTGTTTCATGGACAGCCTATACAGTTTTTGATATCCCTTTGGACTTGTCATAGCTTTATATAACGTAAGTCGAATAGAACGGCGGCGTATCAATAAAATCCACAGCGGAACTAAACCAGCTAAAAACCATAGTATCTGAGGCATATCGAAGCTCATAGCAAGGCTCCCATAATCCACCAGCGAATACCTCGAGCCAAAGCAATACAGATAAGTACCACATAGAGGAGACTGCTTGCCAGAGCTTGGGTAACCCGATAGGTACGGGACCGCCCCGGAGTAAGACCAGAGTTGTTCATACGGTTAAAGGCTTCTTCCAGTGCACCGATAGAATCTGCAACAAGAAAAGTACCACCACCAGAGCGGGCAATTGAACGAAGCGCCTCAGGATCATAGCGGGACTCAAAGATTCCCGTTTTCCGTTGACCAGAAAGAGGATCCACATAATCAAGGGGAACTTCCCCGGAGGTACCGATACCGACAACCCAGAACTCAGCCCCCGATTCCCGTACCATGGTAGCTCCCGTAAAGGGGTGGACCGCACCGGCATTGTTCTCGCCATCGGTTAAAAGCACCACGATCTTTTTGGAGGCTTTGGAATTCCGCAGATGGACTGCGGCAATCGCCAGCCCCGTTCCAATCGCAGTACCATCCCCCAATTCAGCAATGGCGAGGCTGGAAAGCCGTTGTGAAAATACGGTGCGGTCCACCGTAGGCGGAAGCAGGAGAGCCCCATCGGCACCAATGGCAACCAGAGCAATTGCATCGTTGGGCCGCAGTTTTGCAAAACGGGCCACAAGATTTTTTGCCACCACAAAGCGGCTTTGTCCCTGCATATCAAGGGCAGACATACTGGGACTCGAATCTATGACAAAAAACACATCGGCTCCCCTGTCAAGCCATACCGTTCGATGCTGAACAAGAACAGGCCCAGCCAGAGCAATCAGAAGTAGAACCATGGCAATCCCCTCAAGGAAGCGGGTAAATCGAAACAGGAGCTGAACCGGTACCGGGGACTGAAAAATCGCGCCGCCCGGTGGGCCCAGGGGCAAATCGAAAACAAAGGATCTTTTTTTAAACCGAAACCAAATAAACAGGCTTATGAGTACCAGAAGACCAAGGGCTAAAAATTGAGGATGTTCAAAACTCAAACTCATCCCTTACCTCCAAGAGGATTCTCCCTGGGTTTTAATACATGTGACCTCTTCAAAACACCTGAGACAAGCTGGCTCTTATGGATATCTTCCCTTTCCATAAGTAGTATTAACTCCCGACTGTCAGCACACAGTTGCTTTAGCTCTAAGCTTTTTACTATTCTTCCACTAAACCGTAACACATCCAAAGAGGCTACTAAATTTGCAAACCGGAGGATCAAGTTCTTAAAAGGGGAGGAACCGGCTTCGGCAAGGAGTTCCTGACTAGTTTTTGTAAGACAGGGAAAAGCGATAACCTGTTCAATATAGGTACGCAACAACACAAGCAGAGTCCCCAATTCATCCGAAGTAGGGTTCCTGCCCTGGGCAATCCCCTGTTCAATATGTAAAAGGGTCTGTTTCAGATTACGGCTCACCTGCCTTTTCCGGAACCATGTTTGCACATTTCTATACCATGCACTGCCCCAGATAAGGCCTGTCAGCAATAGGGCCGCAAGAAGAACGGCACCTGCAATTATGCTATACAACAACAGCCGACTTCCCGGTATCAGAAGTGGTTCTTCAAGGGGCGCCGTTTCCAGACCCGCTTGTCCCCCTTCCAGTACCGAAGTTACATCAATTGCCTGTTTTGTTATCAGATAGGGACCAATTTCAAAGGATGGTAGTGGAATGCGTCCAGGTTCAAAAGCGACAAAATCGATAGAAATTTTCGGATTTTTGCCATGGGGATCCAATTCAATCCGGGAAATTTGTACTGCCTTAGATTGGGGTAATTTATCCACCACATCTACTGTTATCGTCTTACTACCTACCGAAGCATTGGGAACCATGGTCAGCACAAGCTGAGCATTATCTCCAACAAAGACCTGGGGTGGAACCTGTACTACGGAAAGAGTATCGCTGTTCACAGAACCTGTAGACTTTCCTGGGGTATCACTAAAAAGAAAGACAGGAAAAAGCAGCAGCACCAGATTGATGAACTTAAACCGCTTCATCGGCGCTGTCTCCCGGAAAAAAATTTAGCAAGTTCAGTAGCAGCATTGGCTGTCGTAAGCAATTCTGTATGGCGGATTCGGTATTTTGTACAAATAGTATCCCAGACAGTACTACGATCTCGATTCCAGGCCTGCCATGAGGCTTGAAAGGATTTAAAGGACGTAGGTGCATGAAGAACCGCATCTGTTTCAGGATCCTGAAAGGTTACCAAACCAAGCGCTGGCATAGCCTGTTCGAGGGGATCTGTAATACGAAGTGCCGCCACATCATGGTGATGACTCAGGTAGGCCAAGGGCTGTTCCCAGCCTAATGCAAGAAAATCCGAAATAATGATGATCATACTTCGCTTTTTCAGTATCCGGCTGGCCGCTTCAATCGCCGCCGCAAGGGCAGAGCCCCGACTAGCGTCAGTATCAGTAGGATCCTGATCCAAGGCTTCCAGGATCCAGGCCATAATTGCGGATCGTCCCTTTTTCGGCATAAGGACCCGACTCACCCCCCGATTAAAAAACAATCCTCCAAAACGCTGTCCAGTTTTTTCTGCCGAAAAGGCAATGAGACTCGCGGCAAGAAGCGCCTGATCATAACGGCGTATGGGGCCGCCGGTTCTCATTGACGCGGAAACATCAAGGATGATAAAAACCGTCAGTTCCCGTTCTTCCCGGTATAATTTTACATAGGGATGCCCAAAACGGGCACTGACATTCCAGTCGATGGTACGGATATCATCCCCAATCTGATAGGTTCTGACTTCCTCAAATTCAATACCCTGACCGCGAAATATAGAACGGAAATCTCCTGAAACAAGATCCTCCGCGAGACTCTCTGCAGAGAGGGAAAAGGTATTTATTTTTTCCAGTAATTCTGCTCGGGTCACGATAACCTTTTATGGAAGAGGAACCAGAGAGAGTATGCGGTTTATCAGGGTATCCGCATCTACATTGTCAGCTTCGGCCTCATAGGATAACACCAACCGATGCCGTAAAACCGCAGGAGCTACCGCCTTAATATCTTCGGGGAGCACAAAGTCCCGCCCATTAAACAATGCCTGTATTTTACTGCACCGATACAGCGCTATGGAAGCCCGTGGCGAAGCGCCAAAGGAAATGTACCGGTAAAAATCATCACGATTTCCCCGTTTTGTTTTCTCCACAGGCCTGCTGGCGGCAACAAGAGCAACGATATAACCCACCAGTGCATCATCAAGACGAACCTCATCAGCCGTATCTCGGAGCAGAGACAGCGCATCATTTTTCAGAACCGGTTTTATGGAAACCGAGCCGTCACTGGCGATGAAGCTATGTTCGTTAGAAGGACCATTTCCCGAACGCAACACGATACGCTGTTCCTCTTCCCGGGATGGATAACGAAGGACCAGCTTAAGCAAGAAGCGATCTAATTCAGCTTCCGGAAGCGGATAGGTTCCTTCATGTTCAATAGGATTTTGCGTAGCCAGAACAAAAAAGGGTTCTGGTAAAGAAAGGGTTGTTTCTCCAATAGTTACCTGCTTTTCTTCCATGGCCTCGAGCAGGGCTGACTGAACCTTGGCAGGAGCCCGGTTAATTTCATCAGCCAGAATAATATTGGCAAACACTGGTCCCCGGCGTACCGAAAAAGCCAGAGATTTCTGGTCCCAGATAAGGGTTCCTGTAACATCCGCAGGCAACAGATCAGGAGTAAACTGAATTCGTTTAAAGGATAAACCCGTGAGTTCTGCCAGGGATTTTACTGCAAGGGTTTTAGCAAGACCGGGTACACCCTCGAGGAGCGCATGGCCTCCGGCAATAAGGGCCATCAGAAGGCCTGAAATCATCGTTTCCTGACCGACTATACGTAGGGCCAGCTCTTTCCGTGCATCTGCAAGAATGAGCGATGCCTGTTCCCATTTTGATTGATCCATAGCTTATTGTACCGGTACAAAACTTCTATGACAATATTGACACAAGCCTTTTTGCCCCCTAGTCTATAGGCATGAATACCTTAGCAACAGAACTCAATTCCCAGTTGGAAGGAACGATAGCCTATCGACTGCTATCGAACCTAGGAAAACGGTTATATTTCCCCAAGGGCATTATTGCCCAATCAGGGGAAGCAAAGAAATTCGCTCACAAGGCCAATGCTACTATCGGTATGGCCTATGACGGCGGGCGACCTTTGATACTCTCGACGATTGCTGAGGGGATGCCTACCCTTTCTGCGGTAGAAGCGGTTACCTATGCACCAACCGCTGGTGTCGATACAGCTCGTCAGGCCTGGAAGGATGGGATCATTAAGAAAAATCCGAGCCTCGCAGGGGCCTCCATATCACTACCGGTTGTGGTTCCAGGGCTGACAGCGGGCATTTCCTACATCGCAGATCTGTTCCTTGATGAAGGCGATGAAATTCTTGTAAGCGATCCCTGCTGGGACAACTACAGCCTCATCTTTGCGGACCGCCGGGGCGCTACCGTTATCGAAACAGCCTTTTTTAAAGACGGCCCGGGGCTTGACTTGGAAGGTATACAAAAGGCAGTTGAAAAGCAGGCGCAGAAAGGAAGCTTGAGGCTCATCCTCAACTTTCCCAACAACCCCTCTGGTTACTCACCAACCCATGCAGAGGCAGAAGCGCTCATCACTATGATTAAGGACATAGCCAATGCAGGCACCGATGTGCTGGTCATTACCGACGATGCTTACTTTGGACTCGCCTACGAATCAGACATCTATCCGGAATCTCTCTTTGGACGCCTCGCCAAACTCCATGAAAAGGTGCTGGCGGTAAAAATCGATGGGCCCACAAAAGAAGACTATGTGTGGGGCCTCAGGATGGGTTTTGTTACCTTTGGCTCCGCGGGCCTCAATGAAACCCACTATGATGCCCTCATTAAAAAGCTCATGGGAACCATCCGGTCCAGCGTATCCTGTTCCAATACACCAGCCCAGTACCTCATGCTTAAAACCATAAACGACAGCCGCTCGGAAGAGGAAAAGAAACGGTATAAAGAGATTCTACATAAACGGTATCAGATTGTAAAAACCCTGGTCCAAACCCATCAGCATCATCCCGTTTTGCAAGCCCTGCCCTTTAATTCAGGCTACTTTATGAGTTTCCGCTGCAAGGGTGTAAGTCCCGAAACCTTGAGGCAAACCCTGCTCAAGGACCATGGTATTGGAACTATAGCTCTGGGAAGTCAGTACCTGCGGATTGCCTTCTCCAGTGTCGAAGCTGAACATATCTCCTATGTGTATGAAACGCTCTTTAAGGTAGCCGAAGATCTGGCACAACAAAGGTAAAAAAGGCCCGCCCGGCTCTTTGCTAAAAAACCAGCTCACGGCCCAGATCCTTTAATTCAGGCATCTGGGCATAGAGCGGAAGCCTCCCGTTGCTTGAGGTTTTATCAATTTCCACTAGTTTTACATAGAGTTCGTTTAATAGGTCTGCAAAAATTTTTAAATTTGAAGAGAAATTGTTTATTGCCATCTCTCTGAGTACCTTGTCGGCCTCGTTCGTTCTACCGGTAGCATTGAGTCTATTTCTAAGAGAAGGCACCAATTCTTTCCTGGCCATCCCAATAAAACGGGCGGCGGCGGCAATTTGGCGATACAGTTCATCAAGATGAAAGCCCTGATATCGATATTGTTCACTTTTTTCAGTCAGGGTCTCGATGAGATCCCAGGCTTGATTATCCAAGGGAAGGTGAAGCAGGGCGGGTCGTAAATGACGGTTGGCAATATTAGACTTATAATGATCTCCAATATGCTCAATAAGTCTAATAATCTCTGAATCACGGATCTGCATATAGTTTATATAGTATCCCGTCATTGCGGGATTGACAAGCCAAGAAGGACCACAATAGGATAAAATAATGAAAACTATCAAAGCATGTTTATTTTGTATGTATTTGTTTAGCGCTGTAAGTATGAGCATACTGTTTTCCGCCTGCCAATCTAGCAGTACTAAAACAGTAACCCTTTGGACAAATCAGAGCGATTTTGCCATTTATACAGAGATATATAACACCAAACAAAAAAAATACAAACTAGAAACTTATTATTTTGAAAATCTAACGGACACTTTAGCAAAAGCAAAAAAATACCCTGATATTGTCGTTGGTACAGGATTAAAAAATAGTGAAACCAGACGGCTTTTTAAAAGTCTTGATTATTTTTTTGATGAACTACTCCTGAAACAAACCAGTTTTTATATAAATTTATTAAGACTTGGTAATATTGATGGTAAACAATATTTGCTTCCTGTTTCTTTTAATCTTCCAGCAGTTATTTTTTCAAAAGATAACAGCAGTCTTATCACCAAACCTTTTTATCTGACCCTTGATGAAATTCAAAGTATTGGAAAATCCTTTAACCAACAAACAAAAGAAGGGGTCTATACAAGAATGGGGTTTTCCCCTCGCTGGGACGATGACTTTTTATTTATCGTTACTAGGCTCTTTAATGTATCCTACCGCGAAAGCAACCCACTCGCTTGGGATGCGGTTGCCCTTGAACGAGCTATGAATTATGTTTACCAATGGAGTATAACGACCAACGGAAGTCCAGATACAGAAGATGACTTTGCCTTTAAATACCTCTATAATCCACCTTCAGTTATCATAACCAGTGGAAAAAGTCTTTTTGCATATATTTCGAGCGACAATCTGTTTACTCTCAGCAAGGATCGATTAAACACCCTCGATTTTCGCTGGGTAGGACAAGGAAACTCTATACCAATTATAGAAGGCTCTCCATTCCTTGGTATTTATAAAAAAAGCAAAGCAAAAGACGCCATCGACGCCTTTATCCAATGGTTTTACCGTGAGGAAAACCAACGGGAGATGCTTCAGTTAAGTAAAGAGCTGCAACTGCTCGACCATAGTTTTGGTATAGCAAACGGTTTTTCAGCCCTGAAAACAGTTACAGAACAGATTTTTCCTGCATTTTATCCAATTTTATTAGGTCATACACCACCAGCAGATTCATTAACACCACCGGGTATACTTCCAAAAAACTGGGAAACGATAAAGAAACGAGTTATTTTACCCTACCTTCACAATGCATCAAGATCTGAAAAACGAAGCGGTCAGATAAATTTAGAAAAACAACTTTCGGAGTGGCTTAAAAACAATCCTCAATAGGATGTGTGGTGCTCGTAAGTGGGCCATGCTGTTTTGTAGATGGAACCTTTTTATACTCTAATTCGTTGATAAGAACCCTCATTTTTTCTCTCAAGATACCGATATAAACCATAGGGAGGTCGGTATCTATGATGTTCACAAGTTCGATAATCACATCAATTCCCAACTATGATACGGCTTGGCATATTGGAGTAACTTCTCGACTCGCCATACCAGTGAGTCCATCAAACTATATCTACTCCCATTTTGAACATGTATCCGGTGTACCAGCTGCTGAAGATCAACAGGGAGTACCGATCACTAAATTAAAAATCCTCGATGCTCTTATTGAACGGCTCAGCCAAATGAAAAAGGAACCCCAGGGGCAAATTTCCGTCGACCAGATCGATGCACTCATAGAACAGTATAAAAAGGAAATAGAACAGGCCGCTACTGCCCACCAGATTCTTCCCTATAATCCTGCTCCTGCTGGTACAGCTGGAACCTTGGTGAATCTAGTAGCATAATACTTTAATCACATCCCCCTTGTCTCAAATCGCTCCATTTTGTACTATATGGATGTTCGCCTCCTAAAAAGGCAGCCCCCCTCTAAAATTCTATTCAAGGAGCTCCTATGACACTAAACGAACTAAAACACCAAGGCCTGAAAAAATGGGTCGAAGAAGCGGTGGCTTTAATGAAGCCCAAAGCGGTATATGTCTGCGATGGCAGCCAGGAAGAGTACGATCGTATGATAGACATATGCGTGAAAGGGGGCCTCGCTACCCCCCTGAACTCTGCTAAACGCCCCGGCTGTTACCTCTTCCGCTCCGATCCATCCGACGTAGCCCGGGTAGAAAACCGGACCTATATCGCATCGAAAACACAGGAAGAAGCTGGTCCCACCAACAACTGGATCAATCCGGTCGAACTCAAGAAGACCATGACCGAACTGTATACTGGCTGTATGCAGGGGCGGACCATGTACGTCATCCCATTCTCCATGGGCCCGGTTGGTTCTAACATTGCCAAAATTGGTGTAGAAATCACCGATTCTGAATACGTTGTGGCCAACATGCACATTATGACCCGGGTTGGGAAAAAGGTGCTCGATGTTCTCGGTACCAACGGCGAATATGTGCCCTGTCTCCACTCGGTCGGTAAACCTCTTGCCGAAGGGGAAAGCGACAACGGCAAGTGGCCCTGTGCTCCACTGGACAAAAAATACATTTCCCACTTCCCCGAAACCCGGGAAATCTGGTCCTATGGATCCGGTTACGGCGGCAATGCCCTCCTCGGGAAGAAATGCCTTGCCCTCCGTATTGCCTCAGTTATTGCCCGGGATGAAGGCTGGCTTGCGGAACACATGCTCATCCTGAAGATTACCAACCCCCAGGGTGTTTCTAAGGTCGTCTGTGCCGCCTTCCCCTCAGCCTGCGGCAAGACAAACCTCGCCATGCTGGTACCTACCCTTCCCGGTTGGAAGGTTGAGACCATCGGCGATGATATTGCCTGGATGAAATTTGGTCCCGATGGCCGGCTCTATGCCATTAATCCTGAAGCGGGCTTCTTCGGCGTTGCCCCGGGAACTAATATGGATTCCAATCCCAACGCAATGCGGTCTATCGAAAAGAACACCATTTTCACCAACGTAGCCCTGACCGAGGATAAGGACGTATGGTGGGAACAGATTGGTTACGATGCCCCCGGCAAGCTCATTGACTGGAAGGGCAACGAATGGATTCAGGACAAGGCTAATAAAGCCCAGGAACCTGCGGCCCATCCCAACAGCCGCTTTACCGCCCCTGCCCGGCAGTGCCCTGCCATTGCTCCCGAATGGGAAGATCCCAAAGGTGTTCCGGTAGACGCCATTCTCTTTGGCGGCCGCCGGCCGAGCACCATTCCTCTGGTACACCAGGCAACTGACTG
Organism: Gracilinema caldarium DSM 7334; assembly: GCF_000219725.1. GTDB lineage: Bacteria > Spirochaetota > Spirochaetia > Treponematales > Breznakiellaceae > Gracilinema > Gracilinema caldarium. Next base: position 2,677,357 of record NC_015732.1, read on the forward strand.
GGTACACGGTGTATTCATGGGATCTATCGTTGGTTCTGAAATTACCGCCGCGGCCCTGGACCTTAAGGCTGGAACTATCCGCCGGGATCCCTTCGCCATGTTGCCCTTCTGCGGCTACAACATGGGTGACTATTTCCAGCACTGGATTAACATTGGAAAGAAAACCAGTGCCGACAAACTGCCCAAGATTTTCTTCGTCAACTGGTTCCGCAAGACCAAGGATGGCAAGTGGCTCTGGCCCGGTTATGGTGAAAACAGCCGGGTTCTCGCCTGGATCTTCGACCGCTGTGCAGGCACTGGCAAGGCTGTAGAAACCCCCATTGGCTATATGCCCACTGTGGACGCCATTGAGCGGCCCGCAGGAGTCAGCGAAGCAGACATGAAGGAACTTCTTGCGGTCGATATCGAAGGCTGGAAGAAAGAAATTGCGGACATCCGCGAAAACCACTATCCCAAGTTCGGAAACCGGCTTCCCAAGGAGCTTATGAACGAACTAGATGCTATCGAAAAGCGGCTTGGCAAGTAAGGAAAAATAATCAGGCCCTGTAAGGGCCTGACTACTACCAAAAGACTAAAAAGGGCTTTCCAGAACAAACTGGAAAGCCCTTTTTATTTTTTTTATTGTACGGTCATGAAAAGATACAAGAACTTTAGAGACCTTTAGATCTTTTCCTGGCAGGCAAGCTCGTCCATCCGGCGGAGCCGACGGGAAAGATCTCGGGCGAGATTCATAATAATCATAGAAAAGGTACTCACATCCATTTTATAAATATCCCGCAGAGCCCTATTAGAGATGGCAGCGACCCGGGTTGGAACAACAGTCTTTATTGTTGCAACTGCGGGCATTACATCCAGAATTTCCATTTCACCAAAGGTTTCACCTTCGCCTAATTCATTTAATTGCTTCCCATTTCGGATCACGTGGACCCGTCCATCAATAATAAATCGGATTCGATCATTTCTATTCCCTTCGGTAATAATAGGCACTCCTTCAGAATAGGATTCAATAGTGAGTAAAGGAATAAGCCGTTCGATCTGGTCTGCCATGAGACCGCCAAAGAGGGAATATTTTTGTAAATCGTGTACCGTAATCATGGAAGAACCTTCCTCAGGGCAATAATGGTCTCTCCTATGAGAGCATCCAGGTCCATACCCAACATGGCAGCTCCCTTTTCGATAACCTGCCGGTTTACCCCGGCAGCAAAGGCCTGGGTCTTCCATTTTTTCTTAACCGATGAGACTTCCAGGTCCTGTACACTTTTCGATGGGCGCACGAGGGCGCAGGCTTGAATAAAACCGGTAAGCTCATCTACCGCAAAGAGGGTCTTTTCAAGGGGGCTCAGAGGCTCCACATCGGAACAGATGCCCCAGCCATGGCTTACCACGGCCCGCACATAGTCCTCAGGCCAGCCGGCCTGTTCCAGGATCTTTTTTGCCATGGTACAGTGCTGGTCCGGATACTTTTGATAGTCAATATCATGAACAAGACCGATAATACCCCACCGTTCAGGGTCTTCACCAGCTTTTTCTGCAAAGTGGCGCATGGCCGCCTCCACCGCCAGCGCGTGCCGCCAGAGGCCTTCATCATCATTATATTGGCGCCAGAGCTGTTCTGCATCATCCCGTGTTGGAACCACCAGAATCCCCCTTATAGCCTGAACTTATACGTTGAATTTAAAGAACATCACATCCCCGTCCTGGACCACATATTCCTTGCCTTCGATGCGGTACTTGCCGGCTTCCTTTATTTTAGCTTCGGAGCCATAGGTAAGGAGGTCCTCGTAAGAATAGACTTCTGCCTTAATAAAGCCCTTTTCAAAGTCTGTATGGATGACCCCTGCGGCCTGGGGTGCCTTGTCCCCCGCATGGATGGTCCAGGCCCGGCATTCGTCTTCTCCGGCGGTAAAGAAGGTCCGCAAGCCTAAAAGCCGATAGGCCGCATGGATGAGCGAAGCCAGGCCCGACTCTGCAAGGCCCAATTCTGAAAGAAAGGCCAGCCGTTCTTCTTCACTTTCCAGATCCGCAAGCTCCGCTTCAAACTTTCCGCAAATAACTACCGCCTCAGAGTTTTCCGCCGCCGCCCGGGCTTTGACCATATCTACATAGCGGTTGCCGTTACGCATGCCTTCTTCATCAACATTACAGACATAGAGCTGGGGTTTCATGGTAATAAGATGGCTGTCATAGAGGGCGGCCCGTTCATCATCACTTAAGGGGACCGACCGGGCAGGTTTTCCCTGTTCCAGGGCAGGCTGAACCTTATCCAGAGCCGAAATAAGCAGTTCTGCCTGTTTCTGCTGATCCTTGCCCTGCACCTTAAGGGCCCGTACCGCCTTCTCCCGCCGTTTAGCCACCGTATCCAGGTCGGCCAGGGCAAGCTCCACATTGATGGTCTCCATGTCCGATTCGGGATCGACCTTATTAGATACATGGATGATGTCTGGATTTTCGAAACAACGAACGACCTGGGCAATGACACCCACTTCCCGGATATGGGACAGGAACTGATTTCCGAGCCCTTCGCCCTGACTCGCCCCTTTCACAAGACCGGCGATGTCCACAAACTCTACCGAGGCTGGAATAACCCGTTTGGGCTTAAAGATTTCCGCCAGCTTTTTAAGCCGGTTATCGGGCACATCCACAATACCCACATTAGGGTTAATCGTACAGAAGGGATAATTTGCTGCTTCCGCAGGAGCCCGGGTTAATGCTGAAAAAATGGTGGACTTACCCACATTGGGAAGCCCCACAATACCACAGTTTAATGCCATGCTCCCATTGTACGGGTAGATACAATGCGGGTCAACAGGGGAAGTATTACTATGTTACAGGGATGCAATATCCTCCGCTTGCAGACCGGTAAGGGCGATAATTTGTTCCATAGAAAAGTTTTGAGCCTTCATTCGACGGGCAATTTCAAGCTTTGCCTCTTTCTCCCCTTTCTGCATCCCCTGTTGCATTCCCTTATCAAACCCCTTTTTCAGCCCCTCTTCTTCTGCATAGGCTAAAAAAGAAATCCTATCCCGTTCTGCCTTTTCCCGTGCGAGGGCTGCTAAAAATCGTCCATCTATACCGCTCATAAAATCCCTAAACCTCCTTACAGCTTCCTGAATTGCAGGGTCTGTATTAGTAAGAAAAGCATCGATCCCATTATTTCTACCTTCTTCTTTAATAAATTTGCTCCAAAAGGCTGCTAAATTCAAGGGCTCTTCCGGCACCTTGGGGAGTTCAATGGTATGGATTTGTAAAAAATTCGTATATTTAAGAGAATCTACCGTATACCATGAGGGTTCATCAAAATAATTAAAATCTAATATGTTGATGCAAATAACAGGCCTCAGTTCCTGATACTTTTGCCCCCGCTTTATTTGCCTGGAATACAATCTACTCCAGTAAAACAGGGATCGCTCCATATAAAAGCCTTCCCTGTAGGTTTGAATTTCTATATTGATGAGCCTCCCTGTTTCATCCTGGGCGACTAAATCCAGATAGGTGGTTTTATCGCCATAAAAATCGGGAGTTATCCGGCTTTTTTGAATCTTTAAACTGGTAATCTTTGGGCAACCGGCATACTCAAAAAAGGCGTTCAACATGCTTTGTAAAATAGGAAGGGACTCTTCTTCTCCAAACACATATTGGAAAACCAGATCGTTAATAAGGGGTATTACTTGCTCTGCCATAGGGCCTCCTAAAATTAGTACAGCAGTATTTTTCATATTGATGTAATGAAAGACACTTATTTTTTCCAGCTTCCTTCTTGTAGCCCATGGGGTGTTGTGGTACCCTGTAGATGGAGGATCCTATGGCATTTTCATTAAACAGCTATCCCATCACCTATCGAGCTAAGTTTTCCGGCCATGGATGGACGGAAGAGTATCTGGAAAAACCCCACAAAACCGTTGCAGAAGAGGCAAACCTTCCCGATGTTGAACGGGACGCCCTCGCAGCTTCCCGCAATTTTTATGATGATATGCCCCTGGTAAACTATACCACCCAGTATGGCCTAGGTTGTTTTGAGGGACTTAAAGCCCTACCCCAAAAGGATGGGAGCATTGCAATTTTTAGACCCGACCAGAATGCCCGCCGTTTTAAACGTTCAATGGAGGGACTTCTCATGCCGGGCTTTCCGGAAGAGGCCTTTGTAAAGGCTGTGGTGGAGGTGGTCCGGCGGAATGCAGCCCTGGGCTTCCGGCCATACTACAAAGCTGAATGGGAAAAGGACAGCTTTATGACCGCCGATTCGGTGTACATTAGGCCCTTTACCTATGCAGAGGGCGGTATCGGTGTGGCTCCTTCGAAAGCTCCTTATGTTATGGTTATAACCACTCCGGTGAGCGCCTATTTTTCCAGTGCCCGCTCCGAGGCGGTTACCACAGATCGGATTCGGGCAACCCCCCGCGGTACTGGCTGGATTAAGGCTGCATCGAACTACGTTATTTCTACCCTGGCAAAACATGAGGCCAACCAGGCAGGCTTTATGGAATGTGTGTTCCTCGATGCAAGAGAACAGAAGTACCTGGAAGAGGGCTCATCCTGTAATATCTTCGTACGGCTAAAAAGCGGAGAACTGGTAACCCCTGAACTGGGAGATACGATACTCCCAGGCATTACACGGGCGAGCATTATAGAACTAGCCCGAGACCGGGGAGTAAAGGTCTCTGAACGGAAACTTTCAGTAGAAGAGGTTTTTGATACCGGTGCAGAATGCTTTGTTACGGGCACCGCCGCCGGGGTTACCCCCATAGAAAGCCTGACCCACCGGGGCAACAAGGTTGTCTTTAACGGCGGCAAAGTGGGAGAGCTCTCAGCCTACCTTAGAGATACCTTGAAGGGCATCCAGTACGGGAAACTGCCCGATACCAAGGGCTGGATGGTGCGGGTATAAGGCTGCTTCAGCTATTGGCTTGAATGTGTCGCATTATGAGAGGCTGTCCGTACACTGCGGACAGCCTTTTTTTGTCCGAGGTTGTCAATGAGTGCGCTAGGCAAATAAAAACGGCCCCTTTCGGGGCCGCAATGTTACTTACCCTCTAGCTTATACAATTAGAAGGAATAGACGAAATCGATGAGAGCGGTGGTTTTTTCCATTTCGGTGTCATATTCTACACTGGCGTTGACGGTAGCCTTGTCCAGAGTATAGGAAACCTTGGCCTTCGGGAAAATGCTTTCGTAATTAGCTACTTTATCCTTTCCTTCGGACTGGTATTTTACCTGGCCAGAAAGGGTTACGTTGTCATTGAGCTTGTAGGACAGGCTGGGGGTAACGGTGAAGTATTCCTTGTCCAGGTAGTCATAGGCGATAACCTGTACTTTAAGAGGATCCATTACCTGGTAAGCAACGGTCAGATCCATCCACTTGTCAGCATCAGTAGCAAGGCCTTCGGTAAGGAAACCGGCGGTAAGGGTGAGCTTATCCACGGCGAGCAGGCTGCCGCTAATGCTGTACTTGTCGAACTCGGTCTTAGCGGTAATTGCGCTGAAGCGAACATCAAAGAGCTTGTCCATCTTGTAGGCCGCACCAATGATATAGTTGGTATTCGTCGTATCCTGCACAGGATTAACACCAGCACCAACGACAAAACCGGAATTCGCATAGGTTACAGAAACAGACTTGGAATCGAAGTAGTCATTGCTGTCATCGTCTACACCGTCAAAGTAACCAGCATAACTTGTACCGGCAAAAGCCTTAAGACCTTCGAAGGGAGAAACCCAACCATAGGCGGTATCGAGGGATACGTTGTTAAATGTCTCATCCTTACCATCACTATCAACATCAAACTCATACTTCGGCTCGGAATTCCACTTTCCGCTTACCTTGGCACCCACATTGGTTCCGGTATATTCCACGGTAATCTTTGCAGTAACACCATTAGAACCATCGTCATCACCATAGAGAAGAATACCAGTGTCATCACTTTTACCATCATTTACCATTTTTAAACCGGTATTAACGTAGCCTGACACCTTGACAGCCTGTTCCTGGGCTATCACTGCCCCCACGATAGTGAGGGAAAGAATCATTACAAGAGCCTTTTTCATGAATGAAATCCTCCTTGGGATTGACAAGAGGTAAGGATCAACGATCCGGGAATTCCTCTTTATCTTGTTTGTAGTATAACAAGGCCCTTTCAAAAGTGTCAAGTTTTTTTCTGGTTTTCATTAATTTTGTACAGGTTAATAAAATACATTATATTCTATCATATAGTTATATTTTCATTGTATATACACTATACATCATCGATTGCATTCCTGGAACATGTATCGATTTTTATATTTTTTTACTCGATTGAGGATCAACAGGAGAGTATAAGGGTAAAATCTTAAGAATCAGACATCGGGACCATACAATCCCTATGCGGGAGGGCGCATAGAATTACCTCTTGACAGGGTTAAACAAAACACCTAAGTATAGAAGATAACAGCAACGACGGAGACGAGTACCTTTTGGGACGGGTCACAGAGAGGGTGTGCCGGGGGCGATGAGCCCGGGCTGAAAGCACGCCTGGCCAGGGCAAGAGGGAAAACCACTCCCGAGCTGCCTGAGTGAACGGGATATATTCATCAATATAACATCCTAAGTATTTCAGGCCGTCCTGCCGACGTTACCGGCGAAGAGAGCGCTCCCTGTCGTGGGGAAGCGAAGTGGGGTGGTACCGCGGGCCATGGTTACGGGCTCGTCCCTGCGATGATGTATGGGCGGATGCCATGTTGGTGTTGCCCATTTGTATCAGGAGGTACACCATGTCAAAAGAACGTCTTGCGACGATCCGTCATTCCGTAAGCCATGTGATGGCCCAGGCCGTTACCCGGCTCTTTCCCGGCACCCAGGTTGCTATTGGCCCCTCGATAGATAACGGTTTTTATTACGATTTTCTCCTGCCCCGTCCAATTACCGCAGAGGACCTGCCCGCCATTGAGGCGGAGATGAAAAAGATTATCGATGAAAAGCAGGACTTTGTGCGGGTTGTGGTGAGCCGGGAGGAAGCCCGCAAGCGTTTTGCTGGGGAGCCCTTTAAGCTCGAGTTGATTGATGAACTGCCGGTGGATGCGGAGATTTCCATTTATGAACAGCGCCGCGCCGACGGGAGTCTTGCCTGGGCGGATCTGTGCCGGGGTCCCCATGTGGCTAACACCCGGGAAATTAATTCAGCGGCTTTTAAATTGATGAATATCGCCGGTGCATATTGGCGGGGCGACGAAAAGCGGCCCATGCTAAGCCGTATTTATGGCACCGCATGGGAGACCCCCAAGGACCTCAAGGCCTACCTGGCGTTCCTCGAAGAGGTAGAAAAACGGGATCACCGGCGGCTCGGCAAGGAGCTGGACCTCTATTCTATTCACGAAGAAGCCGGCGCAGGGCTCATCTACTGGCATCCAAACGGTGGCCGTATGAGGGTTGCCCTGGAAAACTTCTGGCGCGCTGAGCATTACAGAAATGGTTATGAAATCCTTTATACGCCCCATATTGGTAAATCCTGGCTCTGGGAAACCTCGGGTCACCTGGGCTTTTACAAGGAAAATATGTACAGCTCCATGGAGATTGACCAGCAGGACTACTATGTAAAACCCATGAACTGTCCCTTCCATATTATGATTTACAAAACCAGGGGCCACAGTTACCGGGACCTGCCCCTGCGCTGGGCTGAGCTGGGGACCGTATACCGCTATGAGCGCTCCGGGGTGCTTCACGGGCTCCTCAGGGTCCGGGGCTTTACCCAGGACGATGCACATATCATCTGCACCCCCGACCAGGTGATGGATGAAATTAAGGAAGTCCTCCGCTTCTCCCTCTTTATGTGGAAAACCTTTGGCTTTAAGGATATTAAGGCCTACCTGGCAACCCGGCCTGAAAAATCCGTGGGTGAGCAGGAGCGCTGGGACCGGGCCACAACTGCCCTTAGGGGCGCGATCGAGGAATCGGGCCTTCCCTGGGAGCTTGATGAAGGGGGTGGGGCCTTCTATGGGCCCAAGATCGACCTGAAGATTAAGGATGCCCTGGGCCGCGAATGGCAGATGACCACGATCCAGTTTGATTTTAACCTGCCTGAGCGTTTTGATATGACCTTTGTGGACAAGGACGGCCAGCAGAAGCGGCCCTACATGGTCCACCGGGCCCTTCTTGGTTCCCTGGAGCGCTTCTTCGGTGTCATGATCGAGCATTTTGGCGGGGCCTTCCCGGTCTGGATTGCCCCGGAACAGGTTGCGGTTATTCCTGTGGGCGAAGCCTTTAACGACTATGCTAAAAAGGTGGCCGGTGAGCTTAAGGCCCGAGAACTGCGGGTCAGTACCGAGCTCGGGGAAGAGCGGATGAATGCCAAGATCCGGGATTGCCAGGGCCGGAAGATTCCCTACATGGTGGTGGTAGGCCAGAAGGAAGCTGATGAAGGCACCGTGTCGGTGCGGCTCCGGGATGGCCGTCAGCTTGCGCCTATGAAACTTGCGGAATTTGCGGACTATGTGAGCGGCAAGGTCGCAAGCCGGGACCTGGAACTGTAATCTGCCGCTCCGGAGCCTGGGCTGATTATAGACAAGTTGCTGGGGGGGGCTGTCGTTACGAACATAGGGGCCCTTTAGTTCCCTATGTTCTCCACGCCACCCCTCAGCACCGTTTCTCGCCAGCCCAGGCTCCGGCTTTCAGCGGGGGGGGGAGGCACCACAGCAAATTATGGATAGGGGGCTTTCAGAAAAGGTGGCGAGGGGTGCCGGGGACAGTATGGGGATCATGGGGTCCCCATACTGTCCCGAGGCAGGCCCCCGAGAGAATTCTTAGGAAGCCCCCTATCCGCAACTTATGAAAATAATGATTGCTTGCTTCGAAACAGCAATGGTATCATAATCCTATGCAGCAGTCCCATGACCGGGGATACCGGGCTTTATTTTCTAATGTAGAATTGGTTCAACAGCTACTTGAGTCCTTTGTCCATGAAAGTTGGGTCAAGGATATCGATTTTACTCAGGCGTCCCTTTTTAACACCTCGGTTATTTCTCCGGCCTATCAAAAAACAGAGTCCGACGTGATCTGGCGCTTACCCCTAAAAACCGGGTCCGAGCTGTATCTGTTTCTCCTCTTGGAGTTTCAGTCATCGGTAGATCAGTTCATGGCTTTTCGCATGCTCCAGTACATTATTCAGCTCTATCATAGCCTGAAAAAACAAAACCCGAAGTTGACGACCCTGCCTCCGGTATTTCCGGTGGTATTGTACAACGGTGAACAGCCCTGGACCGCACCGGTACAGTTTGCAGACCTGATTCAGCCTCCAATACCAGGTTCTTATATTCCCCGCTTTGAGTATTTTAAGCTGGCGGAAAATGAGTGTAAGCGGGAAGATCTGCTGCGATTACAAAACCTCATCAGTGCCCTGTTTCTTATCGAAACCTCGACGGTTGAGGAGTATCCCTCGACAATAGAACAGATTGTGGATATATTAGAAACAGTACAGCCTGTTTTGTATCGAGAAGTGGTCCGGTGGCTATGGCATACCATAGGCCAGGAAGCGCCGCCAGAACTGGATAGACTCCCTTTGACGAAGGAGGTACCGACAATGTTAGCGGCTGAACTACAGAGAGAACGGGAAGCAATACGACAGAAAGGTAAGCTCGAAGGCATTTCAGAAGGACTTCAGAAAGGCAAGCTTGAAGGCAAGCTTGAAGGCAAGCTTGAAGGCATACTCGAAGGCAAGAAAGAGACAGCCCGCAAGCTCAAAGCCCGTGGTATGTCTTTACAGGATATTTCAGACATTACCGGTTTAAGTATCGAGCTCATTCAGAGTTTATAACAAGCTCGGGGATTGTTGCAGAGGGGAGCTTTACCGCCGTTTAAAGTGCGGGAAGGTCGTTTTTTTACAAAGTTTCAGGGGTGCCGGGGATAGTATGGGGATCATGGGGTCCTGCAGCATCCGTGCTGACGCAGAACTCGGCAAACCGAGTTCTGCGGATCCTTGGTGGGCCCGACGTCACTGTCGGGCCGAAGCCATAGGGGCCCTTTAGTTCCCTAGGTTCTCCACGCCACCCCCCGCTACCATTTCCGGTCAGCCCAGGCTCGGGGCTTTATAAAAACATTATGTAAGTTGTAAATTAAGAAAGGAGAGCTTATATTTGACCAAAGGAGCTTCCAGATGAAAAAAGAGATCAATTTTATTATTTGGAAAGAAGGTGACTTATTTGTTGCACAATGCTTAAATGTTGATGTTTCTACCTTTGGATCTTCAATTGAAGAAGCTACCAATAATATCAAGGAAGCGGTAGAACTTTATTTTGAAAATGAGCAGATTGATATTCCCCACATAAGCACCATGTTACTCGGCAGTGAGACCATTAATGCCTAACAACTATAGCTCTGCCGAAATTGTAAAAGTACTAGAATCCATAGGCTTTCATTTTGTTTCACAAAAAGGGTCTCATGGTAAATTTAAAGATGGGTGTAGCCACATAGTCATTGTTCCAATGTCAAAAAAGGAAATACCAGAGGGTACGCTCAGAAGTATCTTACGCCAAGCAGATATTAGCTTGATTGATTTTAAGAAGCACTTACAGAATCTTTAAAAAATTACACAAGCTCCGGAGCCTGGGCTGATGAGATACCGTTACTGGGGGTCCTGCAGCATCCGTGCTTCAGCATCCATGCTGCAGCATCCGTGCTGACGCAGAACTCTGCAAACCGAGTTCTGCGGATCCTTGGTGGGCCCGACGTCACTGTCGGGCCGAAGCCATAGGGGCCCTTTAGTTCCCTAGGTTCTCCACGCCACCCCCCGCTACCATTTCCGGTCAGCCCAGGCGCTGGATTAAAAGCGCAAGGGGGCGCACGGAAAGCCTCCGCTGCGCTGGGGCCGGGCAGCCAAAGGCGGATACATCGCCTTTGGCTGGCAGGGGTTCCGGAGGAAACCCTGCTGTCGGTGAGGGGAACCGCGGCGGAGATTGCAGTAAGCACCCGGTCTGCGGAAGGGCCGCCGGGTCCAGCTTATTGCTTAGGGTTGGGTGCCTTGCGCGGCCCCTCCGCAGATGCGCCCGGAATAAAGACATACAGTCATAGAGATATTTGGCGTTTATTCCTGCAGGGCATCCTTGTCCGCCTCCTTAAAAATCGCTACACTGCCACAAACCTACCTCGTACATAACAAGGAGCGCCCCATGCAAGAGACTCCAACCCGGCAGTCAGACCATACTAACATACTGCGTGTTTATGTGGAAAAACGTCTTGGTTTTGATATAGAAGCCCAGCATCTTAAGCACGATATTGTCACCTTTCTCGGAGTCCGCTACCCTGTACTCGCTCGGCTTGAGTCAGTGCGTATTCTGCATCGCTATGATGTGGCCCACCTTACCGAAGACCAGTTTCATCGGGCCTGTGTGCTGGTATTTGCAGAGGGACAATGCGACCGGTTTTACGTGCAGACCCCGGTGCCAGCTGAGCCGGGGGAGCAGTTTTTTGCGGTAGAATATCTGCCGGGCCAGTATGACCAGCGTTCCGATTCGGCAGAACAGTGCGTGGAGCTCGCCGTTGGGGTTCGTCCGCGGGTCCGTTCAGCCCGGGTCTACCTGTTCAAAACTGCGGGAGAGCCCCTGAAATCGGAGCCCCTGACACCGGAAATCCTGTCATCAATAAAAGAGTATATCATCAATCCAGTGGACAGCCGGGAAGCATCTTTAGAACTGCCGGAGAGTCTTGAGGATCCGGAAACTACGGTGCCCCCGGTGCCGGTTGTGGAGGGCTTTGCCCGGTCCGATGACCAGGCTCTGGCCAGTCTCGCTCGAGCCTACGGCTTTGCCATGTCCATCGATGACCTGCGGTTCTGCCGGGACTATTTCGCCCGTATCGGCCGAGATCCGACTGAAACGGAACTGCGGGTGCTCGATACCTACTGGTCCGATCATTGCCGGCACAGTACTTTCACCACCGAACTGCGTGAAGTGGAATTTGTCGGGCCAGAGGGACAAGAGGGATCTCAGGTTGATGAACTGGCGGCGCTCAGGCGGGCCTGGGATCGGTACAACGAAACCCGCCAGGCTGTGTACGGTGAAGCGGGCTCCGCCCAGCGGCCGGTTACCTTGATGGACCTGGCGACTATCGGGGCTAAGGCCCTGAAGCGGCAGGGGAAACTTGAGGACCTGGAAGAATCGGCGGAAATCAACGCCTGTTCAATCAGGGTTACCGCCCATTTTGCGGGGGCTGGCGGTGTTGGCGGTGCTGGCGGTGCTGGCGGCACGGTCGCTGCTGGCGGCGCTGGCGGTGTTGGCGGCGCTGGCGGGGCTGGCGCTGCTGGCGGCGCTGGCGCTGCTGGCGGCGCTGGCGCTGCTGGCGCTGCTGGCGGTGTTGGCGGCGTGACCAGTGAGCCCTGGCTTCTCATGTTTAAAAACGAAACCCATAACCATCCTACCGAGATTGAACCCTTTGGTGGGGCCGCCACCTGTCTCGGCGGGGCCATTCGGGATCCCCTGTCGGGCCGGGCCTATGTGCATCAGGCTATGCGGGTCTCAGGCGGCGCCGATCCCCGACAGAGCCTCCTGGCTACTATCCCCGGGAAACTGCCTCAAATTAAGATCGCCCGGGAAGCCGCGGCGGGCTATGCATCCTATGGAAACCAGATCGGACTTGCCACAGGGCAGGTTGCCGAATTTTACCATCCTGGCTTTGCGGCAAAACGGATGGAACTGGGAGCCGTTATCGGTGCGGTGCCCGAAGTCTGGGTCCGACGGGAAGAGCCCCAGCCAGGGGATGTGGTACTCCTCGTAGGCGGGAAAACCGGCCGGGATGGCATCGGCGGGGCGACGGGCTCCAGCAAGGTCCATACGGGAAAATCGGTAGAAGAAGCCGGGGCAGAAGTCCAGAAGGGAAATCCGGTAGAAGAACGGAAGCTCCAGCGGCTCTTTCGAAAGCCCGAGGTGACCCGGCTCATCAAACGTTGTAATGACTTTGGTGCTGGCGGCGTTTCGGTTGCCATCGGCGAACTGGCCGAGGGACTCGACATCAATTTGGATGCTGTGCCGAAAAAATATGCGGGACTTAACGGAACAGAACTTGCCATTTCTGAGTCCCAGGAACGGATGGCTGTGGTGGTGGCCCCGGAGGATGTTGCGGCCTTTATTGCCGCAGCGGCGGCGGAAAACCTTACCGCCGTACCGGTAGCCACCGTTACCGACAGGGGACGCCTCAGAATGACCTGGCGGGGCCAGATGGTGGTAGACCTGGAGCGGAGCTTTTTAGACACCAACGGAGCCCGCCGCAGTGCCCGGGTCAGGGTTGTTCCTGGGGCCGGGACAGCAGTGGCTGGGAAAGCCGGGGCTCAAAGTGCCGGGACGGGTCCTGCCGGGGGGAGTCCTACTGCGGCAGGGCCTGCTTCTGCCGCGGCCGAAGCCAGCCATATCTCCGCCCGCACCATGCTCGAAAACCTGGAACGGGAACTGCGCTCCCTCCGCACCGGGAGCCGCCGGGGCCTCCAGGAACGCTTTGATGGTTCCATCGGGGCGGGTTCGGTACTCTTCCCCTGGGGAGGCCGTGAACAGGGTACCCCTGAATGCGGCATGGCCGCCCTCCTGCCGGCCCTCGATAAGGAATGTCTTACTGCGAGCCTCATGACCTTTGGCTATAACCCGGACCTGGCGGTTATTAGCCCCTACCGGGCCGCCAAGGGCGCTATCCGGGAAGCCCTGGCCAAATTTGCCTGCCTCGGCGGGAATCCCTGGCAGGCCCGGCTATCGCTCCAGGAATATTTTGAACGGACCACGAGCGCTGAAGCCTGGGGAAAGCCCTTGGCGGCCCTGCTCGGCGCCCTGGAAGCCCAGCTTGAACTGGGGGTAGCGGCGATCGGCGGCAAAGATTCCATGTCGGGGTCTTATATCGATACGGAACGGGGCATCGACCTGAAGGTTCCACCGACCCTCGTCGCCTTTGCCGCCGGCGTCTGCCCCGTAGAACAGATCCGGTCCGGTGCCCTGAGCAGTAAAACAGGCTCTACGCTGGTGCTCCTTGCCCAGGGAAATCCGGTGCCGCACAAGGAGCAGTCCCAAGAAAGGCCTGCACCTGCACAAGGGGGAAAGGCTGGTCAGGGGAAAACGGCTCAGGACGAATGGGACAACTTCAAAGCAAACATGAATACCCTGCGGGCCCTTTCGGAAGCTGAGCTGGTACGGTCGGCCTACCCGGTTCAGGCCGGGGGCATCGCCACCACCCTGGCAATGATGGCCTTCGGGAACATGACCGGCCTTGAGTACAACGGCTACAGCGAAGGACTCTTTGACCCGGACTGGTATCAGGGGTCGGTCATTATCGAGCTGGATGAAAAGGCCTTCTCGAGCTGTGCCCGTAGTACCGAAGCGATCCTCGCCGAAGCGGGCAGCTGGGCCATTCTAGGGCGTACTATTGATGAGCCTATCTTCAGGATCGTACTTGATGATGGGGACCCGGCGTCCCTCCTGGCGGATGATGCCCCGGACCTCCGGGTGGCCGAGTATCCCCTGGCGGTACTGCGCCGGGCCTGGGAGTATCCCCTCCTCAATGTCTATCCTCAGACATCCACCGGCATCAGTGCGGCCGAAGCAGGGGATGAGGATGAACGGCTTGATATCGGCCTCTGGGACCGGACCAGGGAGACGGCACCGCCAACCATGGCGGGAACTGCGGCCCAGATAAAGGCCGCCTCCGGTACCATGCCCCTGCAGGAAAAGGCGGCGAAGCAGAGCGAAGCGATATATCACGCACCGGCCCGGGAGCCTCAAGTACCGCGCCACGCACCGGCCCAGCTCAGGGGAGCCAAGCCGCTCGTGGTGCTGCCGGTGTTCCCGGGAACCAACTGCGAGTGGGACATGGAACGGGCATTCCGCAGAGCCGGCGCTGAAACAAGGCAGGTACTGTTCCGCAACCGGGACCGGCAGGATGTGCTTGAGTCCACGGCGGAGCTCGCAGCGGCTGTCCGGGAATGCCAGATCCTTGCTCTTTCGGGAGGTTTCAGCGCCGGCGACGAGCCTGATGGGTCGGGGAAATTCATCGCCAATGCATTGAGGGCTCCTGCAGTCCGCCAGGCGGTGCAGGATCTCCTTGACAGGCGGGACGGACTTATCATCGGCATCTGCAACGGCTTCCAGGCGCTCATCAAACTGGGGCTCGTACCCTATGGTGAATTCCGGGATGCGGATGAGCATATGCCGACCCTGACCTTTAACAAGCTGGGCCGCCATATTTCCCGGATGGTCCAGACCAAAGTGATGTCGAACCTGTCCCCCTGGCTCAGTCTGGAACGGCTCGGGGCAGTCCACACCATACCGGTCAGTCACGGCGAGGGGCGAATCGCCATAGCTGAGGACCTGGCCCGAGAGCTCTTTAACCGCGGTCAAGTTCCCTTCTGTTATATTGATGAAGGGGGCTTCCCAACTATGGCAGAACCCTGGAATCCAAACGGCTCAGCCTGGGCTATCGAGGGCCTCACGAGCCCCGACGGCCGTATCCTGGGGAAAATGGGCCACAGTGAGCGTTGCGGAACCTATGTACATGTGAATATCCCGGGGAACAAGGAACAGCGGATTTTCGAAGCCGGGGTACGGTACTTTGGGTAGGGTTACGATTCCCTGTATGAGGTTCATCTATACATATTCATTTTAGAAAGGCTTAAGAATCATCTGTTTTTATTGTAATTATAGCATAATTCGTTTATTATCATGACAATTATGCTATTTTTGTTTTTTTGTATCCAAAACCTTGATATTTGGAGGATTACACATGAAAATAAAAGAGAAATTTACCATAAGCATTTTGTTTGTTCTGGTTCTCAGTTTTAGTATAACCTTTCTGGTTAACCTGTTGAATTTTTCCAATACTACGAAAAAAGAAATACATGAAAAGATGCGTCTTACCATCCTTAGCTATATAAAGGACTTTAATAGCTACACCGAAACCCAGTTAGTTACCGCAAGGACCCTTGGGAAAATCGGCGGGATCATAGGAGAAGCCCTTCAGAACCCAAAAGGTATCAGCACCGAAAAGGCCATCAATCTTTTGTTGTCAACCTTGCAATTCAAACCACTCGCAGGAGGGGGACTTTTTTATGATAAGGGAGTTATTCCCGGATATGATTTTTTAGGTCTCTATGGCATATACAACGAGGGAAAATTTAAGTTCGATGATACATACATCAACTATAATTATACAGTTGAAGACTGGTACACCGCAGCCCTGCCTTTAGAACATGATCGCCATACTCCTTTGCCTCAGGAATACACAATCACAAAACCCTATCTGTACCTGTTGCAGGGTCAAACTCTTTCCGATATACCATCAGAAAAACGTACAAGTAGCATTTATATCACTGTAAACTGTCCTATGGTCGATACGAATAACCGGATTCTGGGTGTTGCAACGGCGGACCTGACCTTGGGTTTTCTGGAAACACTTCTTAAGGATGTAAAAATCACTGAGCATTCTCAGCTTTTCGTGTTAGACCCCGCAACCAATCGTTATCTGTATTCTCAAAATCATGATGAAATCTTTCGCCTCTACCGCAACCATTCCGATGCGAAAACGGAAACTGCAGCGGTTTTGCCTTGGGCAGAAAAACTTAGAAAGGACTTACCTCCAGATACTATTGGCAGCATAGAGAAAATTGATATAAATGGGGATTCCCATACTATTTATTATGGATACACCAATTTCGGCTATATTTTTGCCTTTGCCATTCCTGATAAAGAAACCTTCAACAATCTCAATATTGCCATAATCCAATATAGCCTGGCAATCATCCTGGTATCCATTTTTATTATTCTGGTCCTTATTTTCCTTATCAACTGGATTATTATAAAGCCTATTCAGGAAACCCGAGAGGCTATTAAAGCCTTAGCCCTGGGGGAAGGGGACCTAACAAAACGACTAACTTTTGTAAGTAATGATGAAATTGGCGAGATGGCGGGATTTATTAATGAATTTCTTTCACAGGTCCATGCTATAGTGTCCAACATTAGGTCGATGGTCGATGAAATGCGACTATTGGGAGATGAACTGCAAACAAATGTCACCGAGTCTGCGGCGTCTGCAAAACAAATATCAGGAAACACAACGCAGGTGAAGGATAAACTTATTGATCAATCCGCTGGTGTTACCGAAACGATGGCGACGGTAGAAGAGATTAATCGAAATATCCAATCCTTCCTGCAGATGATTGAAACCCAGGCGGCTAACCTGACTCAGGCGTCTAGTGCCATAGAACAAATGGTTGCAAATATAGGATCGGTAGCTCAAAATATCAGCCGTAATCAGAAAACCCTATCCCAGGTAGTGCAGGACTCAGATCAGGGGAAAGAGCTGGTTAATACGGTTGAATCGGTTATCATTGAAATTGAAAAAGCCAGCGAAGGTATGATGGAAGCAAACTCTATCATTGCAACCATTGCAAGTCAGACCAATTTGTTGTCTATGAATGCGGCGATTGAAGCGGCCCATGCAGGGGATGCAGGCAAAGGCTTTGCTGTAGTTGCCGAGGAGATTAGAAAACTTGCTGAAAATGCAAATGAACAGAGTAAAACCATCGGTTCAGTACTACAAAATATGAAAAACCTTATCGAGAAGGCTGTAAACAGTACTGCAGAAGCGAAACAAAAACTGGATAGTGTATTTAATAGTATCCGAAAAGTCGGGGACCAGGAGCTGGAAATAAAGCATGCCATGGATGAACAACAGCAGGGGTCCCAGCAAGTTCTGGTAGCAATGAAGGAATTAAACCAGATTACCAGTGAAATTCGTTCTGGATCCGAAGAAATTCGGATCGGGAGCCAAACCATACACGATGAGATGAGCCACCTCATGCAGGGCACTCGAAACATCGAAGACGCGACCCAGGAAATTACCCAGGGTGCGCAGGAGATTGCCCAAGCAATGGAGCATATTAATGGCCTTACCACTAAAAACGCCCAGACGATTCGCCAAGTAGAGAACCTGGTACAGCGGTTTAAGGTGTAAAAAGGGGTACCGAAACAGTTATCTGAACAGGTTCAGCTTGCCGAAACGGTGCAGTTTGCCCGTGTCCCGTTTAGTGTCATCGTCGAGGACCTTGAAAATAAATTCGGCAAAGTCCTCATGCTGGCTCGAATCGTTTACGGTAAAACCTAGAATACGGAAAGGGTTGGTAACTGCAGTAGCCAAAACACTTTGCATAAAGGCGCGGAATGCGGATCCCAGAACGGGACCCAACATATCCGGGCTTTCTTCTTTTTCCGTAACGAGCGGAGCCTCTGAAAGAACCAGTGCAAGGGTGCCCTCTTTCCGTTGACGGTAATAACGGAAGAGCTCCCGGACGAGGTAATACCAGCCCTTTAGGTAATCATCTATCATGGGAGAAATGTGGGCTGTATCAATTTGATCCGGACGAATCCGGAGTGTAGGCGGGCTTAGAACAAGGAGCACTTCATCGATCCGGGAAAACCGGTTTTCAGCAGAGATCAAAAGAGTCCGGGCCGAGATGGAACTTCCGGGCGTCCAGATCAGGGGTATGGTAGCGGGGGGTGGAGGGAATTGCATTGGATTATCCGGTTCAGGATTGCCCAGCAATGCAAGTCCGTGGGATTCAAGCCGTTTGGCAGCTTCCTGGCTCAATGCGAGGGTAAGGGGTGCTGTGTTTCCGACAATCAAAATACCTCGAGTCATGCTTTTGAGTGTATAAAACTATTTATATTTCCGCAATGATTTCTTGGATTAAAAGTGGTGTACATCAGTAGAAAATTGAATAAAAAAAACATTACAATGGGGATATGCGTATAGCCATTGCTCAAATCGATTCAATTATTGGTGATTTTGAGGGAAATACCAACAAGGTCATTTCCTTTACAAGAGAAGCTCAAAAACAGGGAGCTGATGTGGTTTTCTTTCCCGAACTGGTGCTCTGTGGATACCCACCTATGGACCTCCTGGACCAGGATTCTTTTACGGAAGGTTCTATCCGTGCATTACGACAGCTTCAGCGGGAATTACCTGAGGGTATAACGGTCGGTGTGGGCTACGTCAGTCGGAATCGGAGCGGTAGGGGAAAATTATTAAGCAATAACTTCGGCATTATCCAGAATGGGCAGGTCATCTTTGAGCAGGAAAAGACTCTGCTTCCTACCTACGATGTGTTTGACGAAGCCCGTTATTTTGAAAGCGCCGAGGAACGAAACATCTTTACCTTTAAAGGAAACCGAATCGGCATTGCAATCTGCGAAGATATGTGGCGGGAATCGACTACTGCAACTCATTACCCGGTGGATCCCATCAGGGAACTGCTCGATAAGGGGGCTTCCATACTGGTAGTGCCCTCTGCATCGCCCTACTATGCCTATAAAATGGAACAGCGGCTAGCCCTGGCTGAAAAGATTAGCCGTCGGGGCACTGTGCCGATTGTGTACATCAATGCGGTGGGGGCAAACGATTCCATTATTTTTGACGGCCGGTCCTTTGTGATGGAACCGGGGGTGGGAGCGGGGGAAACAGCGCCTCGGCTCACCGCCATGGCAAAAGGTTTTGAAGAGGACCTCCTGTTCTGGGATACAGAGGGTATACATCAATCTGATACACCTCTTCGTTCCTTACATGGAACACTTGGAATAGGAAGACCGGGGCTTGTGACTACAGCGGAAGAACTCGACACCATAGAAAAAGCCCTGGTGCTTGGTATCCGGGGGTACATGCAAAAATGCGGTTTTAAGCGGGCCCATGTAGGACTTTCGGGGGGCATCGATTCAGCCCTGGTGGCATACCTGGCGGTTCAGGCTATCGGTCCTGAGCAGGTCCGCTGCTTTGGGCTTCCATCCCGGTTTTCATCCCAGGGCTCGAAGGATGATGCTCAGGAGCTGGCCCGAAACCTGGGATGCCGTTATGATATGTTACCCATAGAACCAGCCTTCGAAGCCTACTTGAACACCTTGGGACCGGTGTTTGAAGGTCGCCCCTTTGACCTTGCGGAGGAAAACCTTCAGGCCCGCATTCGTGGGACTCTCCTCATGGCCTATTCTAACAAGTTCGATTCAATGCTACTTACCACCGGCAACAAAAGCGAACTGGCCATGGGCTACTGTACCCTGTATGGCGATATGGCGGGAGCCCTCGCTCCTATCGGGGACCTCTTTAAGATGGAAGTTTTCGCACTTTGCAGGCGTATTAACCAGCGGGAAATTGAGGCAGGGAGAAAGCCGATTATCCCCGAGGTGATACTAACCAAGCCCCCATCGGCGGAACTGCGGCCCAATCAGACTGATCAGGATAGCCTCCCGCCCTATGAAGAACTGGACGAGGTTTTAAATCTCTACCTTCTGGACAATCTGTCAAAACCAGAAATTGTTCAGCTGGGTTGGAGTGAAGAACTGGTAACTCGTATTATCCGTACCGTGGCTAAGGCAGAATATAAACGCCGCCAGGCTCCGCCGGTACTCAAGGTCTCCCAACGGGCCTTTGGCATGGGCCGGCGCATGCCCATTGCGCGAAGTATTTACGAAGGGTGATGAACAGTTTGATGGAAAAACGTCATGGCTTAAAACAATGTCTTCTGGTAGCTCTCGCCCTTATCATCACCTTAGTCCTGACACCTGCGGCGGTCTTAGGGCAAACTAACAGCACTATACCGGCAGGCACGGTTCAGTCGCAGCCGGCAGCTCTGGTGCTATCAACCCAATTACCCCAGGAGCCCCAAAACCAAAACAGAGAAGCCCGTCTTACCCTGGCAGTGGTGGGGGATATCATGCTTTCTCGCACAGTAGATAAGGTAATACAAAGAGAATCCTGGCAGGTTCCTTTTTCCTTAGTACCGGAATCTATAAAGACTGCGGACATAGCCTTTGCCAATCTTGAATGTCCTGCTTCGTTTCGAGGAAAACCCTACCCGGGAAAACCTGAGGAGGTGACCTTTCGGGCAAATCCGGCTTCACTCTTTGGACTTAACTATGCCGGCTTTGATGTAGTATCCTTGGCGAATAACCATACGAACGATTATGGGCCGTTTGCTTTGCTGGATACCATAGCAAGCTTGAACCAGCTCGGTATTGCTTCCTGCGGTGCAGGAACCTCGAAACATGAAGCCAGAAAGCCAGTTATTCTCGAACGAAATGGCATACGGCTTGCTTTTTTAGCTTATGCTGAACCTATCTGGAGCGTGGTTGAAGCAGAGGATGGCCCACCAGAGAAGGCCGGTGTGGCTGTCCTTCGGGAAGCAGACATTATTGCTGACATACAGCAGGCCACCAAGCTTGCCGATGGCGTTCTGGTCTCCCTCCATTGGGGTGAGGAATTTCACCAGGTTCCACGGGAATCGGACCGGGCTTTAGCAAGACGGCTCATTGATGCGGGAGCGTTGGCTATACTGGGACACCATCCCCATGTACTCCAGGGGGCTGAGTGGTATCGGCAGGGAATTATTCTCTATTCTATGGGTAATTTTATATTTGATATGAAGGACGATGCAACCTATGACACGGCGGTTGCCATCATTAATATACATAAAATTATTCCTGGGCTTGTACCGTATCGAAAGATGCTCACAACTCTTAAAATTGAACGTCTAGTTTACGAGCCTATTCATATTATCCGTGGTACCTATGGACCAGGGATCCTCACTGAACAGGATAAAAAACGGATTCAAAACCTCATCGTCTCTCGGTTACAACAGTTAAACACAACCAGTTATATCCGTACAGATGGCTGTGTGGAGGTACGCTGTCCAGTGTTATCTGCTTCAAGGCAGGCTAGAATCGGGCCTTAAGATTGATGCCAATCTTTGACTGAGTTCTTCTATTCCATAAGGTTTAGGAATAACACCAGTAAAACCGTATGACCGGTATTCAGACATAACCGGCGCATCCGCATAACCAGAGGAAACAAATAGTGGAACATCTGGATCAATTTTACGAATACGTTGTGCAGTCTCTATACCACCAAGACCAGACACAACGGTTAAATCTAGAATTACAGCGCAAAAGGGACGTTGTTCATGGTGTGCTTTTTTAAATTGTTCAAGGGCAGATTCGCCATTAGCTGTAACAGTAGGTTCATAACCAAGGCGACGCAACATTCGTTCTACTACCATACGAACCGCATATTCATCATCCATAACGAGTATTTTTCCTTTTGCAAATTGTATCCTGCTAAAGGGTGCCTGTTCTTCGGCTTCTTCTGCCGGGGGCAGATAAATAGTAAAGATAGCTCCATGACCTTCCTCAGATTGAACCGCGATAGCACCGCCATGGCGTTTGAGTATAGAATAGGTAATCGCTAAACCAAGGCCTGAACCACTTTGTTTTGTCGACACATAGGGATCAAATATCTTTTCCAGCAGCGAGGCTGGAATACCAGGCCCAGAGTCTTTAAATTCTACTACGACGTATTCACCAGATGAGGGTAAAAGGGGAAAGTATTTATCTTGTATTTTAAGTTTATTCGGATCATTTACGAGTTCTTTTCTAATACGGATAGATAAGACACCGCCCTTTGACATAGCCTGGATAGCATTTAGAATGATATTGTTGAAACACTGAATAATCTGACCACTATCAATATAAGCATAGGGAATGGCATCTTCTATAGTAATCGAAGCGGCAACCGAACTACCCGCAGCAGATAACCGCAAGGCTTCCCGTACCAGCTTGGGAACATCCGTAGGTATTGGACTTGGTTCCCCACCCTTAGCAAAGGTTAAAAGCTGC